>CAYNFY010000003.1:1593-79245 GCA_964396585.1 uncultured Nocardioides sp. | reverse complement strand
TCCGCACCACGCTTCAGGGCTTGATCGCGATCTACGACAACGCCAACAGCCTGCACACCAACGCCTACGACGAGGCCGTCACCACCCCCACCGAGGAGTCGGTACGCCGGGCGCTGGCGATCCAGCTGATCATCAACCGGGAGTGGGGCCTGGCGATGAACGAGAACCCCAACCAGGGTTCCTTCATCATCGAAGAACTGACCGACCTGGTAGAGGCGGCCGTGCTGACCGAGTTCGACCGGATCAACGAACGCGGTGGGGTGCTCGGCGCGATGGAGACCGGCTACCAGCGCGGCCGGATCCAGGACGAGTCGATGCTCTACGAACACCGCAAGCACGACGGGTCGCTGCCGATCATCGGAGTGAACACCTTCCTCAACCCGCACCCCTCCGACGAGCCACACACGGTCGAACTGGCCCGTGCCACCGAGTCGGAGAAGGAGTCTCAGTTGGCTCGGGTTCGTGCCTACCGAGCCGCGCACACCTCCGAGGCCGACTTCCAGCTGGCTCGGCTCAAGGAGGCCGCGATCAGTGGCGAGAACGTCTTCGCCGTACTGATGGACGCGGCCCGGGTCTGCACGCTGCAGCAGGTCACCGAGGCGTTCTTCGAGGTGGGCGGCCAGTACCGACGCAACGTCTGAGAACCGGTCGAGGCAAGGGCATGCGTGTCCGGTGAGCCCTATCCGCGGGATAAATCTCTTGTTATGTTTATCAGAGAGATTGATCGGGAGGCGGAATGAAGTGCTGGCAGTTCACCGGGCCCGGCGAGCCGTTGCGGCTGGCCGAGGTGCCCGTTCCTCGACCGAGCGCCGGGGAGGTGCTGATCGAGGTGCGGGCCGCAGGCCTGTGCCATACCGACGTCGGCATCCTGGACGACCCCACCTGGCTGGCTCGGCTCGGCCCGCGCCCCTTGACCCTGGGTCATGAGGTCGCCGGGGTGGTGGTCGGGGTCGGCGAGACGATCACGAACTGGCAGATCGGCGACCGGGTCGGCATCAACCCCGCCGGATCGACCAGACCCGGGCTGGGACAGGACGGTGGCTACGCCTCACACTGCTTGGCTGATCCCGAGGACCTGGTGGCGATGCCGGACAACCTCGACTTCACCCACGGCGCGCTGGCCACGGACGCCGGCCGGGCTCCCTACCGGGCCGTGATGGTGCGCGGCCAGGTTCGTGCCGGTGACAAGGTGGGGATCATCGGGCTCGGCGGCCTGGGGCAGATCGGCGCCCGGATCGCCGTTCTGGCCGGGGCCCAGGTCCATGTCGCCGAGATTCGCGAGTCGCTGTGGCCGCTGGCCGAGCGACTGGGTGTCCACCGGGTGGCCAGATCCATCACCGAGTTCAAGGACGCCGACTTGGACGTCATCGTCGACTTCGCCGGATTCGGCACCACGACGGCCGAGGCGATCGAGACCGTGCGCCTCCTGGGGCGAGTGGTCCAGGTGGGCATGGGCAGACTGGAGTCGACCATCTCGACCAATGCCCTGATCCTCAAACAGGTGACTCTGCTCGGTTCGCGCGGCGGCACCGTCGAGGACATCGCCGCGGTGTACGAGATGTTCGCCTCGGGAGATCTGGCCCCGGAGTACACCACGATCGGCTTCGAGGAGATCCCCTGGGCTCTCGACGAGCTCCGGGCCGGGCGCGGCGTGGGCCGGTACGTGGCCGGATGAACACTCGAATGAGCCAACCGATCGTCGCGCTGCCCAGCCGCCCACTCGATTCGGATCTGGCTCGGCTCGCCGCGGGCCGAGGAGTGGCGACCGCCGCGCCCGACCTGACCCGGATGCGCAACCAGGTGAAGGCGGGCGACAGTCTCTGCGATGCCGGACCCGACGTGACCGTCTCGGACACGACCCTGCCCGGCACCCAACTCGAGCTCCGTACCTACCTCCGTCCCGGACGGCCCCCGGTCGCCACCCTCCTCTACCTGCACGGAGGCGGCTGGGTCACCGGTGACCTGGACTACTCCGACGAGTTCTGTCGGGTGCTGTGCCACGATCTGGATCTGCGGGTCGTCTCGGTGGACTACCGACTGGCCCCCGAGCACCCGTTCCCGGCCGCTCTCGATGACGCGACGACCGCACTGCGCTGGGCGATCGAGTCCTTCGGTGAGGACGCCCCTATGGGGGTGGCCGGGGACAGTGCCGGTGGCAACCTCGCGGCGGCGTCGCTACTACACGCCCGCGAGCACGGGTTACCGGTCGACTTCCAGCTGCTGGTCTACCCGGTACTGGACACCGGGGCCGATACCGAGTCCTACCGCACCAATGCCCAGGCCTTCGGACTCGGCGCCGACCTGATGGCGTACTTCTGGCGGCAGTACGCGGCTGCCACCCCGAGAGAGTCGACGGCGATCGCCCCCTACCGAGCCGATCCCGCCGGTCTCCCTTCGGCGGTGATCGTCGCGGCCGGTCACGACCCCCTGCACGACGAGGCCCTGGCCCATGCGCAGCGACTGTCTCGGGCCGGGGTCGCGGTGCGGTTCCGAGACTTCCCCGAGCTGTGCCACGGATTCCTGCGGATGACCGGCGCGAGCCCGGCGGCCCGGCGGGCCCGGGACGAGATCGTCGCGGGACTAGACGACCTGCTGGGCGACCTACTGGACGAGGCGACCGTGGAGTGAGTCTCCCCGAATGAGGAGGAGGGGGCCAGACCGGTCGGTCGGGCCCCCACTTCTATTCGCTGCTCAGGACGGGCGTCGCTTGGCGACGACGTCCTTCCAGAGCAGGTCGAAGTAGGGCTGCAGCTCCGGGGTGCCCTGGGCGTACCAGGCATTGAAGTCGGCGTACTCGGTGTCGAGTCCCTCGATTTCGAGCCCGGCCACGGTCTCAGCCCAGCGCGCCTCGGCGGCCTTGGCCAGCTTCACGAACTCGGCACCGTCACCGAGCACGGTGCTGGATGCCACGGCGTCCTCGACCTTGTCGTTGGCCGCCTTCAGGGCGGCGCTGGCGTCGGCGTCGAACTCACGGAACTCGCCGCCCGCCTCCAGGACCTGGCTCACGGCTGCGTCCGTGTTCTCCCAGGCGCCCGCGAAGTTGGCGGTCATCATCACGTCGAGACGGTCGATCATCAGCTGCTGAGCCGCCAGTGGCAGATCGTTCCACCGGTCCAGATTGATCGCGATGGATCCACCCGGGCTGTTGAAGCCGATCTTCGGGTCGAAGGTGACGTGCGGCGCCGAGGAGATGTACCCGCCGAGTGCGGCACCGGTGACCGTGCTGATCGCACAGTCGACCACCCCGCGCTGCAGGCTCTCGAACATCTCGGTGTAGGCGATCGAGGAGGGCTGCATGCCGAGCGCCGAGGCCTGCGAGTTCTGGACCCGGCTCTGGCTGGCCACTCCGTTGCCCTTGAAGTCGGCCAGGTCGGTGGCCTCCTTCTTGCAGTACGGCATGTAGGCGCCCGATCCGAAGGCGGGGAGCAGCAGCTTGAGCTCGTGGTCCTCGTACTCGGTATCGACCTCGTCGGTCGCGGTGGCGAGCTCGAACATGATCCCGTGCCATTCGAGGATCGACTCGACCGGCAGCTGGCTGCCCAGGTGACTCAGATCGAACATGGTGTTGGCGACGGGGAACTCGTCGGGCACCAGCGACGGCATCACCGAGCCGATGTCGATCCGGCCGTCCTTGATCGCGTCAGGGACCTCGGTCGGCGGGGCGGCGCCGTTGGAGAAGATGAAGTCGAAGTTGATCTTGCCGTCGGACCACTCCTCCACCGCGGCCGCGTAGTCCTCGAACCGACGACCGGTCGCCGAGCCCTTCGGCCCGGTCGACTGGATCACGAAGGTGGCCGGGTCCATGTCGGAGAGCGCCTCGATGAACTCACTCTTCTCGGCGCCATACGCGACGCTGGTGCCGCCCCCGCCGTTGCCGAAGCCGCCGGACGAGCCGGAGTCCTCCGCACAAGCGGTCAGGGCGAGGGCCACGGTAGCTGTCAGGGCCACCGCGATATGACGGCGCACCCCCTTGAACGCTCTTGACACTGATCTACTCCTCAACTTGTTGGTGTGTCGGGATCCGACACGGTGCTCAGGCACCGTCCGGGCGGGTCATCATGAGTCCCGCTCGCTTGCACTTCATGACCAGTTCGTCGCGCTGGTTGTAGCCCCGGTGCTCGAACCAGACGATCCCGGAGTCATTCCGGCTGGTCGACAGGCGCTTCTCCACGATGGTGGTCTCACCGCGCAGGGTGTCCCCGTGGAAGACCGGCGCCGGGAACCGGACGTCCTCGTAGCCGAGGTTGCCCAGGGTCGTCCCCATGGTCAGCTCGGGCACGTGGAAGGCGCCGATCAGGGCCACGGTGAACAAGCTGTTCACCAGCGGGCGACCGTGGATGGTCGTCTTGCAGTACTCCGCATCCAGATGGATCGGCGCCATGTTCATCGTCAACGACGTGAACAGCACGTTGTCCATCTCGGTGATCGTCCGACGCATCGAGTGCTGGTAGTGCGCCCCGACCTCGAACTCCTCGAAATAGAGTCCTCGCATGTGTTCCGTTCTCCTTCGACCTAGTGGGCGTCCTAGTACCCGGCCTCAGTAGCTGCGTGGCAGCCCGAGCACATGCTCGGCCACGTAGTTGAGGACCATTTCCTGACTGATCGGTGCGATCCGCATGAGACGCGACTCGCGGAAGTAGCGCTCGACATGGAACTCCTTGCCGTAGCCGAAGCCTCCGTGGACCTGGAGCGCCACGTCGGCGGCGTTGAAGCCGGCCTCGGCACAGAGCCACTTCGCATAGTTCGCCTCGGCGCCCGCAGGCAGCCCCTGGTCGACCATCCAGGTGGCCTTGTCCAGCACCGCCTCGGCGGCCTCCAAGCGGATCTTCGCCTCGGCCAACTGGAAGGAGATGCCCTGGTTCTGACCGATCGGCCGTCCGAAGACGACCCGCTCCCCTGCGTACTGGACGCCGCGACGCAACGCGGCCTGACCGATGCCCAGCGCCGCATTGGCCGAGATCACCCGTTCGGCGTTCAGCCCGCCGAGGATGGCCCGGAACCCCTGGCCCACCTCACCGACGATGTCCTCGTCGGCCACGAAGAGGTCATCGATGAACAGTTCGTTGGTGTCGACGGCGTTGCGACCCATCTTGGGGATGGGCCGGATCTCGATCCGCTCCCGATCCATCGGGGCGAACATCAAGGTCATCCCGTCGGTGCGCTTGGCACCTTCGGCGCGCGGCGAGGTGCGGCACAGGAGCAGCATCCGCTCGGCCTCCTGGGCCTTGGTGATCCACACCTTCTTGCCGGTGACCAGCCATCCCCCCTCGACCTTGCGGGCGAAGGTCGAGATATTGGTGGTGTCGGTTCCGGCGTCGGGTTCGGTGACCGCGAACGAGGTGTGCAGGTCACCGCTGACGACCCGAGGCAGGAAGCGCCGCTTCAGGTCCTCGCTGCCGTGATGAATGATCGGCTCGAAGCCGAAGATGCCGATATGCACGGCACTACAACCGCCCATCCCGGCACCGGACGCGGAGATCTCGCGCTCGACGATGGCCGCCTCGGTCACCCCGAGGCCACCCCCGCCGTACTCCTCGGGCACGGTCAGCCCCAACCAGCCCGCCTCGGCGATCGCGTTGTAGAACTCCCAGGGAAACTCATGGCTCTCGTCGTGCTCGGCCCAGTATTCGTCCGGGAACTTGGCGCACAGGGCACGCACGGCCCGGCGGATGTCCTCATGCACCGGATCAGTGGTGTAGTCCATGGCAGTCGATCCTTTCCAGAGTGATGGGTCCTGCGCGGGCCCGCTTACGGTGATCACCCGGCTCAGGAGCCGGCGAGCAGAACCTCGGCCAGGGCAGCCGCCTGCCGAGTGGCGAAGGAGAGCCTGCGCGGGGCGTAAGCGTCCCCGAGCACGTGCACCTCGGGGACTCGACCACGCAACGCCTCGAAGAGCTCGGCATCGGATTCGCCCCCACAGGCCAGCGCTACGGTGTCGAAGCCCTCAAGCTGCCGCTCGGCGAAGGTGTAGACGTCACGCACCGTGACACCGGTCGAGGTCACCGCGACCGGTTCTTCGAGGTGACGGAAGACCACCCCTCGTCGCCGCAGTCGGGTCAGGATCGCGCCCAGGATGTAGCGTCCCAGGTTCTGAGCGGGCTGGGCCGAGCCGTAGAGCAGGGTGACCTGATGGCCGCGCGCACTGAGCAGGTCGGCCAGACTGAGCGGTGGCAGGTGGTCGTCTTGGGCGACTATCAGGACTCGTTGGCCCACGACCGCCGTGCCCGAGAGCACGTCAGCGGCCTGAACCACATGCGGAAGATCGATGCCCGGCAGGCTCGGCGCATGCGGCCGCGCACCGGTGGCCACCGCCACCACGTCCGCGGCGTGGGCCACCACATTCGCCACGTCGGCCCGATGAGCGATGCGGACCCTCACGCCGGCCCGTTCCAGGCGACCGCGCTGCCAGTCCAGGTACTCGCCGTACCGGTCGAAGTCGGGGGCCATCGCGGCGATCCGTAGTTGCCCACCCAACTCGGCTCCGGCCTCCCAGAGCTCGACTCGATGACCGCTCTCGGCGCACAGCCCGGCCAGTTCCATCCCGGCCGGACCACCTCCGACGACCAGCAGCGATCGCGACCGTTCGGTGATGCCCCACTGTCGACCCCAGCGGCCCTTGAACTCGGTGGCCACATGCGGATTGACGGCGCAGCCGAAGGGGAGCCCCTCGTTGTACTGGCGACTGATGCAGTCGTTGCCTCCGACGCACGGCCGGACCTCGACTGCCCGCCCCTCGCGTTCCTTGGTGATGATGTCCCGCTCGGCCAGATAGCTGCGAGCCATCCCCACCACATCGGCGTGACCAGCAGCGACTACCTGCTCGGCCACGCTCAGGGAGTTGATCCGGCCGGCGTGCACCACCGGCAGCGAGACGGCGTCGCGTACCCGGCCGGAGAGCTCGGCCCACTGGCCGGGCTCGTAGAACTGGGGCTGGATGTAGCTGGGGTCGCCCCACGGGGAACCGACGACCGCATGCAGAAAGTCGACCAGCCCGGTCGACTCCAGCAGCTGGGCGATCTCCAGGCCGCCTTCGAGGTCGTACCCACCGGGTACCTCCTCACGCACGTTGAATCTGACCCCGACGGCCAGGTCGCCACCCACCGCGTCGCGCACCGCCTGCAGCGCCTCGACCGCGAACCGGGCCCGACCCGGCAGCGTCCCGCCGTACTCGTCGTCGCGCTGGTTGGTGAGTGGGGAGAGGAACCACTCCAGCAGGTCGTCGTGGTTCAGGTGCAGTTCGATGCCGTCCAGGCCGGCCCGCCTGGCCTGCTCACCGCAGAACCGGTACTCGTCCACGTACCAGGCGATGTCGTCGCGGGTCATCACGTGAGGTCGGGAATTGCCCAGGGCGGAGCTCAGCTTCAGGCTAGGTGCCTGGGGCACGCCACCGATCACGGTCAGCTGACTGGTCACCACCGCCCCGGCGTCGTGCAGCCGACCGGCCAGTCGGGAGACCCGCTCGACATAGTTGGGCTGGCGGTAGTTGCCCAGGTTCTCGGCGCCGTACCCTCCGGTCTCGAAGCCCGGAATGATGTGGTTACGAACCCGGCCGCGCACACCGTCGATCCAGGCCGCGCCGTCCTGGGCCCGCGACTCCCAGTAGGCGATGTGCTGCTCGGCCTGCTCCTCGGAGCCCCAGAGGTTGCCGATGCCCGAGCCGTGCGGAGGCACCATCACCCGGTTGCGCAGCCGCATCGGCCCCAGGTCGATCGGTGTGAAGAGGTGCGTGAAACGCTCGCTCATCCAACCACCTCGGCGCCGTGGGCAGAGCGCGCGGGAGCATCTCCGAGGGCGATCGATTTGGTCTCCAGGTAGGCCCGGAACCCCTCGGGGCCCATCTCCCGGCCGACCCCGGACTGCTTGTACCCCCCGAACGGCGATCCATACGCCTGCGGCACACCGTTGATGCTGATCATGCCGGTCCGGACCCGTCGGGCGATCCGCTGCGCCTCGTCGGTGTCGGTGCCCCATACCGAGCCGGAGAGTCCGTAGACCGAGCGGTTGGCGATCGCCACCGCCTCCTCGGGGGTGTCATAACCGATCACGGTCAGTACCGGTCCGAAGATCTCCTCCTGCGCGATCCGCATCGAGTTGTCCACCTCGGCGAAGACCGTCGGCGGCACGAACCAACCGGAGGCCAGCTCTTCGGGCAGGGTGAGAGTGGCGGGGGTGGCCAGCTTGGCTCCCTCGGCCTGGCCTAGCGCGATATAACCGGCCACCCGATCGCGCTGCCGCTCACTGACGAGCGGACCGATCCGAGTGGCCTCGTCTGCGGGGTTCCCGACCAGCTGCCCTGCGACCGCGGCGGCCAGCGCCTCGGTGAGCTCTTGTTGCCGCGAGCGGTGCACCAGCACCCTGGTCTGGGCGATGCAGGCCTGACCGTTCACCAGCATGGCCAGCGGCAGCAGCCGGGCCACGACCGAGGTGATCTCGGCGTCAGGCAACACGATCGCGGCGGACTTGCCGCCCAGCTCCAGGGTGACCCGACCGATCCGGGCCGCCGCGGTGGCCATGATCTGCTTTCCAGCGGCGGAGCTGCCGGTGAAGGCCACCTTGTCCACCTCCGGATGCTCGACCAGATACTGTCCTGCCTCCCGGTCACCGGGCAGCACGTTCAGCACTCCGGCCGGAAGCCCGGCCTCCGCGAAGGCGTCGGCCAAGGCGAACACGGTCAGTGGCGTCTCGGGCGGGGGCTTGAGCACCACCGAGCAGCCGGCTGCCAGAGCTGGAGCCACCTTCAGCGTGGGTGTACTCAGCGGGCCGTTCCATGGCGTGATCGCGCCGACCACACCGACGGGCTCAGCGGTGACCAGGCTCCGATTCGAGCCGTCACCGCGCACCTCGTCGAAGTCGAAGCCGGTGATCAGGTCCGCGTAATAGCGCAGGTGCCTGATCGGGTTGGGAACATGGTTCTGTCGGCTGAACCAGATCGGGCAGCCGAGCTCGGCGGTGATGCTGTCGGCCAGCTCCTCGGATCGTGCCTCCAGCAGGTCCGCCGCCCGATGCAGGACGGCCGAACGCTCCTGGGGGGTCGCCTCGGACCAGACACCGGAGTCGAAGGAGGCCCGAGCCGAGCCGACCGCCTCGTCGAGGTCTGCGGGGCCGGCGAGCGCGGACCTGCCGACCAGCTCGCCGGTCGCTGGGTTCATCACCTCGATCACCTCGCCACTGCGAGGCTGCTGCCAGCCGCCGCCGACGAAGAGTTCCAACCTGTCAGACATGCCGAGACCCTTTCCAGGTATTCATGTTAATAGATCGCATTGTAATCATAGTGCGAGCGGACCCACAAGCGATTCGGGCTGACAGACTCCTCCCATGCGAACGATGGATGATCTGGGTCACCCATTCGATCGGCGGGGACCTGTCGGGCGAGTGGTCTCACTGGTTCCCTCGCTGACCGAGGCATTGACCACCGTGCACCCCGAGTGGATCCTCGGGGCCACCGATTGGTGCACGCACCCCGCGACGCTGGACGTCACTCGGGTGCGAGGCACGAAGAATCCGGACCTGGCCGCGATCCGGGCACTCGCCCCGGAGCTGGTGATCGCCAACAAGGAGGAGAACCGCGAACTCGACGTCCTGCGATTGCGGGAGTCGGGCATCCGGGTGTGGGTCACCGACATCGAGACCGTGCCCCAGGCTCTGGACTCGATGGAACGGCTCTTGGAGGAGGGCCTGGGCTGGTCGACCCCCGACTGGCTGGCCGAGGCGCGTCAGGCCTGGTCGGCCACCGCCACACAGTCCGAGATACCCGTGGCCGTACCGATCTGGCGGGATCCGTGGATGGTGGTGGGTCGCGACACCTTCACCGGCGATCTGTTGGCACGAGCCGGGCTGCGCAACGTGTTCGATCACGCGGACGGCCGATACCCGCAGGTGGACGTCGCCACGATCGAGGCGTCCGGGGCGCGGGCGGTCCTGCTGCCGGACGAGCCCTACGAGTTCTCCGCCACCGACGGCCCCGAGGTGTTCGGCCTGCCGACCGTGCTCCTGGAAGGGCGGCTGATCACCTGGTACGGACCCGCGATGCTCGAGGCGGCCGGGGTGCTGCGCGACCTGCATCGACGGCTGTCCGATGCCGGGTCCGGGACACCCCCTTCAGTTCACTCCCGGTAGGAGCCGTCCCGCCACGACAGCGCCTCGCGGAGGCCCTGTCCCCCAGCGATGCGACCGAACTCGATGCTGGCCGGGGTGACATGGAACAGGGCGTCGAACTCGGCGCCCTCCAATGCGCCCAGGCGCATGCCCATGATCTCGCCCCACCGGTTGATCACGCTCTTGTGCAGGGTCAGGGCATCCAGCGGCATCTGGGCCATCCGCTGACAGGCGGCCATGGTGGCCTCGTCCAACGCCTCGGCCGGGAACACCTTGTTGACCAGCCCGATCCGCTGGGCCTCCACCCCGTCGAGGGTGTCACCGGTGAAGAAGAGCTCCTTGGCCCGGGCCAGGCCGATCTTCATCGGCAGCATGCCCAGCGTGGGCGGGATGCCCAGCCCACGCGCCGCCGGATGCCCGAACCGGGCGTCCTCGGCCGCATAGACGATGTCGGTGACGCCGATCAGGTCCAGGCCACCGGCCAGGCAGTGGCCGTGTACCTGGGAGACGATCGGCTTGCGGTAGTTGAGGATGGCCAACCAGCGCTCGATGCCCTCGCGGATCCGCTCACGGTCCAGCACCGCCGAGCTCTCCCCGAGCTCGGTGAGTCCGCGCGTGCCGGGCGCCGAAGGCTCTGCGGCGCTCTGGTCCGGGGCCATCGAGTACACCGACTGCCCGCTGGCCATGTCATAGCCCGAGCAGAACCCGCGTCCGGCCCCCTTGATCCGGATCACCCGCACCGAGTCGCCGGGCTTGAGGTCGGCCAGCGCGGCCTCCAGGTCGTCACGCAGCTCGGGACTCAGCGCGTTGACCCGATCGGGCCGGTTCAGGGTCAGGGTCGCTACGGCCCCGTCGATCTGCAGGTCGATGGTGTCCACGGATGACTCCTTGGTGGGTCGAGAGGGTCGGAAGATCAGGCGGGTTGGGTGGCGAGGCGCCGGCCGACGGCGCGCAGCTGGGTCGTCGCGGAGCCGAGCGTGAACTCGACCCATTTGCCCATCCGATAGCAGCGATGCAGCTCGTAGTCCAGGTCGATGCCCATCCCCCCGTGCACGTGCTGGGCGGTGTGCAGCACCCGGTGACCGGCATCGGCGGCCCAGAACTTGGCCACCTCGACCGCGTCGCCGGCCGGCTGCGCGGTCGAGAGTCGCCAGGCCGCCTGCAGGGCGGTCATCCGCATCGCCTGCACGTCGATATAGGCGTCGGCGAGCCGTTGACGTACCGCCTGGAAGGAGCCGATCGGCTGACCGAACTGCTGCCGCTCGGTGGTGTACTCGGCGGCCAGTCGCAGGGCTCGCCCGGCAACGCCGGCACCGATGGCGGCCAGGGCGGCAGTCGCGTGATCGAGCAGGTCGACGAGCACGGGCACCGTCGCCTCGGCCCCCAGCCGATCCTCCTCGCTCACTGTGACCCGGTCCAGGGTCATCCGGAACACCGGTCGTCTCGCCACGGTGCTCTGCGCCTCCAGGCTCACCCCGCTCGCCCCGGGATCGACCAGGAAGAGTGCCGGCTCGCCCCCGGGTTCGGTGCTCGCCGAGACCAGGACCCGAGCCGCCTCCTGCGCCAGCGAGACCTGGGTCTTCACCCCACTCAGCTGCCACCCCTGCGAGGTGCGCACCGCGCGGGTCTGGGGTCGGGTCGGATCGCCCGCCCCGGGCTCGACGAGTGCCGCGGTCAGCAACACCTCACCGGTGACCACACCTGGCAGGAACTCCCGCTGCTGAGCGGGGGTGCCGTACCGCGCCAGCGGCAACGCACCCAGGACCAGGGTCTCCCACATCGGCACCTGGGCGACCACCTCGCCGGAGGCGACCAAGACGTGGTGCAGTTCCAGATAGGAGAGCCCCGCTCCGCCGAATTCCTCGGGGACCAGGCAGCCGAGGATGCCTGATCGGGCGAGTTGCCGGTAGGTGGCGTGGTCCCACCAGGTACCGGCCTGGTCCAGGGCGGTCAGGCTCTCGGGCGACACCAGGTCGCCGAGGATCTCGGCGGCCAGGTCGCGCATGGTGCTGGTCTCGGCGCTCAGCTCGAAGTCCATCTCTCTCCTCCGGTTCTCTACTCGGTCTCGGTGCTCAGCGACTCGGACGGGGCAGGCCCAGCCCGACCCGGGCCACGATCTCGCGCTGGACCTCGTTCGTACCGCCACCGAAGGTCATCAGTACCGCCCAGCGCATCGCCGACTCCAGCGACTCACGCAACTCGGATCCCGGACTGTCGACGGTGAGCAGCGCGTCGGTGTCCATCACCTCCATCAGCAACCGGAAGGCCTCGACGTAGAACTCGGTACCGAAGACCTTCATCCCGGACGCGTCGGCCGGGCTGACGTTCTCGGCCGCGGTACCCCAGGCGACCCTCCAGTTCATCAGCTTGAGGAACTGGAGTTTCGCGTGCACCCGGGCGAGATGCAATCGCACCCATTCCTGGTCGAGCAGACGCTCCCCGTCGTCGGTCGGCACCCCTGCCGCCCACTCGGTGACCGCCCTCAGCTTGCGCTCGACCGGTCCCACCGGCGAGATGGTGACCCGCTCCTGGTTGAGCTGGGCAGTCATCAGGGTCCAGCCCGCGTTCTCCTCCCCCACTCGGCTGGTGACCGGGACCCGGACGTCCTGGTAGTAGCCGGCGCTGGTGAAGCCACCGCGCAGGGTGTGCACCGGGGTCCACTCGAACCCGGGGGTGTCGGTAGGGACGATCAGGATCGAGATCCCGGCATGCTTGGCCGCGGCCGGATCGGTCCGGACCGCGAGCCAGACGTAGTCGGCGTGATGGATCAGGCTGGTCCACATCTTCTGGCCGTTGACCACGTACTGGTCCCCGTCGCGGACCGCGCTCATCTGCAGCGAGGCCAGGTCGGTACCGGAGCCGGGCTCGGAGTACCCGATGGAGAAGTGGATCTCCCCTCGGGCGATCCGGGGCAGGAACTCATCACGCTGTTCCTGGGTTCCGTACCTCATCAGGGTCGGGCCGACGGTATTGAGCGTCAGCCACGGCATCGGCACGCCGAGCTGCTGAGTCTCCTCGAAGAAGATGTAGCTCTCCATGGGCGAGAGCCCGCGACCCCCGTACTGGGTCGGCCAGGAGACGACCAGCCAGCCGTCGCTCCCGATCTGGCGGATCACCTCGCGGTAGGCGGGGTCCGCCTCATCCTCGTAGTTGTCGAACGCGGCCCGTACCTGCGGAGTGATCAGGCCGCGGAAGTACTCGCGCACCTCCTCGCGGAACTTCTCCTGCTGCGGCGTATAGGCGAGATGCATCTGGCTCCTCCTTCAGGAACGAGAGTGGGGATGGGACCGGTGGGTCATCGGTTGCGGACGGCCCCGATGACCTCGCGGGCGAAGACCGACATGGCGTCTCGCTGGAGCGCCGGGTCCATCCCGGGCCAGTAGAGGCGCGGGATGAAGTGGAACGGAACCTCTCCGGCCGCGTCCACATAGGCCGCAATCGACTCCGCCACCGATTCCGAGGTGCCGACCAGGGCGCCGGCGCGGAGCCGGGCGCGGTTCTCGTCCCGGAGCGGGCCGGGAAGGCCCGGCCCGGTCACTCGGGCACCGAAGGGCTCACCCACCATGTCCCGGTATTTCCACTCCGAGTAGTGCAGGTGAGGCTCCAGCAGGTCCCACGCGTCCCCCTCGTCCCACGCCAGGACCGGACAGTGCACCCCCACGGAGACATCGCTCAGTGCCCGTCCGTTGGCGGTGACATCCTCGGCGAATGCGGCGACCTGAGCACCGAATTCCTCCGGCGTCACCCGGGCCGCCAGCAGACCATCGGCCCAGCGGGCGGTCCGGCGGATGCCACCGCGGGTCCGGGCCCCGACCCAGATCGGGGGGCCGGCGGGCCGGTACGGCTTGGGGGTCACCGAGACCGGTGCCGAGTCAGCGGACCAGCGCACCGCCTCGGGTCCCCAGGCACCGCGCAGCACCTCCAACACGTTGTCCATGGCGGCGCCCAGCCGCTCCTTGGCACGCCCCATGCCGGCGAATTCCTCATCCCGGTATCCCGCACCGAGACCCAGGATGAGCCGCCCTCGGGAGATGAGATCCACGGTGGCCGCGTCCTCGGCCAGCCGAAGCGGGTGGTGCAGGGGCGCCACCATGATTCCGGTGCCGATCCGCAGGATGCTGGTCCGGGCGGCGACGGCCGCCGCCACCGGCAGCAAGGCGGACATATATCCGTCATCGACGAAGTGGTGCTCGGAGAGCCAGGCGGCATCGAACCCGAGCGTCTCGGCGTGCGCGCACAGGTCCAGCACGTCGGCATAAAGGTCCGCATCGTCGCGCGGATCCCGGGGGTCACGCTGGGCGGTGACCATTCCGAAGCCGAAGGTGAGGGACTCTTGCTCAGGTCGGCCCGTCATCGAGGGCTCCTCTCGGTTCGAGGTCGGGGTTCTGCCAGACAGGTGACTCGCCGGCGGCCAGGGCACGAGCGGCCTCGCGGCTGTCGGGGTGCTGCCACATCCGGTCGATGGCGCCCCACGCCTCGGCCAGCAGCGGTTCGATCTGCCCGCGGGTACGCGCGCGCAACAGGCGCAATGTGGTGCGCACCGCGGTGGGTGACTGGGCCGCGATCATCTCGGCCAGAAGCAGGGCCCGGTCCGCCAGCTCCTCGTCGGGCAGCACCTCGCTGACCAGGCCGACGCGCTGGGCCTCGAGCGCGGGCATCCGATACCTGCTCCCGGCTAGGACCAGCGGAGCCACGGCCGCGGAGGAGGAACGGGCCGCCAGCTGCAGGGCGCAGGGACCACTGGTCTGACCGAGCGAGACATGCGGATCACTGAACCAGGCGCTCTCGGCCGCCAGCACCACGTCGGCATCCGCCACGAAGCGCAGCGCCCCGCCCACGCAGAGTCCGTTGACGGCCAGCATCACCGGCACCTCGACCACCTCGGCAGGCAGGTAGCGGATCCGGGGCTGCCCGGAGCCCTGGGTGCTGACCTCCCGCAACCGGTCGAGCTCCGAGGTATCGGCGCCCGCCGAGAAGGCCCGGCCGGCGCCGGTCAGCACCACCACCCGGACCGACGGGTCGGCGGCCACTCGCCGCCACAGCGACTCCAGCTCGTGCTGCAGATCCAGGCTCAGCGCGTTGAGCCGGTCGGGTCGGTCGAGCGATACCTGCAAGATCCCGTCCAGCTGTCGGGTGCGGATCGAGCCGCTCTCGGCGTTCAGGTCCACCATGAGGAGTCCTCCAGTACCCGGGCCCGGTCGGCTCCGGTGACCCGGGCGGGGCGGGGGGTCTCGGGAGCGGTACGGGAGAAGCGCGGTGCCGGGGCCGACTGGGTGATCCCAGCCACCTCGATCAGCGATCCGCGTGCCCGCAGGTGCGGGTGCTGGGCGGCCTCCTCGAGATCCAGGACGGGTTCGACGCAGGCGTCACGATCGGCGAACACCTCGAGCCAGTGTGCCCGCGGGCGCGAGGCGAAGATGGCACCGAAGCGTTCCTTGGTCGCCGGCCAAGCCGAGCGGTCGTACTGATCGGGCAGGCTTCGCGGGTCCACTCCGAGGCCCTGGAGCAGGGCCGCATAGAACGGGGCCTCCAGGGCGCCGACGGTCACGTCCTTGCCGTCCTGGCAGCGATAGACCTCGTAGAAGGGTGCGCCGCCGTCGACCACATTCGCCGCTGGACCGGTGGCCCACTCCCCCCGTCCACGCAGGCTCCAGAACGCCTGCATCAGGAGCGTCGCACCGTCCACCATCGCGGCGTCGATCACCTGACCCCGGCCGGAGCGTTCCCGTTCCCACAAAGCCGAGAGGATGCCCACCAGCAACAGCATCGACCCGCCGCCGTAGTCGCCCACCAGGTTCAGCGGCACGGTGGGAGGCTGTCCAGACCGTGCGACCGCGGCCAGGGCGCCGGTGGTCGCGATGTAGTTGAGGTCGTGCCCGACCCGGTCCCGGAACGGACCGTCCTGCCCCCACCCGGTCATCCGGGCGTAGACGAGGCCGGGGTTCCGCTCGGTCATCGGCTGTGGCCCCAACCCGAGCCGTTCGGTCACCCCGGGACGAAAGCCCTCCACCAGCACGTCACAGCGCTCGATGAGTCCGATCACCCGGTCCCGGTCGGCGGGCTTCTTGAGATCCGCCACCACCGAGTACCGGTTGCGCAGCAGTTGGTCACGGGCACCCGCTCGGGCGGCCTCCTCGGTGACCGGACGATCGACGCGGACCACCTCCGCGCCGAGATCGGCCAGGATCATGGCGGCGTGCGGACCCGGGCCGATGCCGCCCAACTCCACGACGCGCAGGCCGGTCAGGGGACCGCTCATCGGGCGCCCTCGAGCCGTTGGGCCGCCTCACGCTTGATGATCTTGCCCGACGCCGTGCGCGACAACCCCTCGATGGTGAGCACCACCCGTTTCGGGCACTTGTAGTCGGCCAGGCGTTCACGGCAGAAGGCGATCAGATCTGCCTCCGCCCAGGTGACCCCCGGCTCGAGCACCACCAGGGCGACCACCTCCTCGCCCCATCTCGGCGAGGGCATCCCGAGCACCGCCGCCTCGAGCACGCCGTCAGCGTCCAGCAGGGTGTGTTCCACCTCGGCCGGATAGACATTCAGTCCACCGGTGACGATCAGCTCCTTGGAGCGTCCGGTGATCGAGAAGAGGCCCTCGGCATCGACCGTGCCCAGGTCGCCGGTGCACAACCAGCCGTCCTTGAACGAGGCGGCGGTGGCCTCCGGTTCGTTCCAGTAGCCGCGCATCACCTGACGGCCCCGCAACCGGATCTCGCCGACCACGTCGGGCCCCGCGTCGAGACCGGTCTCGGGATCCACCACCCGGGCCTCCAGACAGAAACTGGGCCGCCCCGCCTTCCCGAACCGGTGCGATTCCCGCGGCGGGAGGGTGAGTCCGGTCCCGCCGGACTCGGTCAGTCCGTAGCCCTGGGTGATCGCCACTCCGCGTTCCGCGTAGGCCTCCAGCAGCGCGGCCGGTACCGGCGCGCCACCGGTCCGGGCCAGGCGCAACGAGGTGAGGTCCGCCTCGGCCCAGCCCGGGTGGTCGACGAGCCGCTGGCACATGGTGGGGACGCCGTGGAAGATCGTGGCCCGCCGGATCGCGATCAGATCCAACAGGTGCCCGGGGTCCGCCGACTCGGCCAAGACCAGTTCGGCACCGGCGTGAGCCACGCTCGTGGCCACGTTCATCCCGCCGGTGTAGCACAGCGGCAACGGCGTCACCAGGCGGTCCTCGTTGCGGTACCCATGGATCAGCACCGCGTCCATCGAACCCCACAGGAAGGCCTCGTGGGCATGCCGGACCGCACGTGGGGTCCCGGTGGTGCCCGAGGTGAAGAGAAGGAACCCGTCGTCCTCCCAGCGGGCTGCGGGATCGAACGAGACGTCGGCCGCGCCCTCCGGCCACTCCTCGCGGTACACCAGGGTCACCTCGATGTCCGACTCGGCCACGAGCGGGTCGAAGGCCCGCTCCGTGACCAGGACGGACATGCCGACATGGCGGACGGCGAAGGTGAGCTCGGGTGCGGCGTAGCGAATGTTCACCGGGACGAAGAGCGCGCCCAACCGGGAGACCGCGTAGAGAGTCTCCAGGAACTGAACGCTGTTCTCCATCAGGCAGCCGACCCGGTCACCACTCCCGACGCCGAGGGAGGCCAGGTGCGCGGCCATCGTGTCGACTCTTCGATCAAGCTGAGACCAACTGACGCTCTCACCGCGGTGGGTGACCGCGATTCCGTCGGCATTGATGGTGGCCCACTTGCGGACCCATGAATCGACACCCTCCACGGCGCTCCCTCTCCTTCGACACGAACCATTATTTATCCTATTGATATGCATGAAATGTGGCTAGGGTTTTGTCTCGTGACTTCGTACCGGCCGGTAGATACCGAGTTCCACTGACCGAGCGCGGCTCCGGTGCGGCCCGCCGTGACGGAACAAGGTGATTCAGGCAAGGATGGGTCCAGCAATCGGGCCCCAGAAGAGGAGAGAGCTATGACTCAGCACATCGTGGTCGGCGCGGACGGCAGTGAGACCGCCCGCCAGGCGACCCGCACCGCGGCGACCTTGGCCAGGGCCCTCGGCGCCGAACTGCACATCGTCTGCGCCTACGACAGGCTCGAGGTGTCGACCCTCAACGAGGGCAACGACCAGTTCCGCTACGCCAGCGACGAGGAGGCCCAGACCATCGCCACCGGCGAAGCGTCCCGGGTCCAGGGCAACGGACTGACCGTCCATGCCGAGGTCGGTCAGGGCAAGCCCGCCGACGTACTGCTGCAGCGGGTCGAGGCCCTCGGCGCCACCCTGGTGGTGGTGGGCAACAAGCGGGTTCAGGGCCTCTCCCGGATCCTGGGATCGGTCGCGAGCTCGGTGGCCACCAAGGCTCCCTGCGACGTCTACATCGCACACACCCACTGACGCTGGCTCAACACACAGGTGGCGGTGACCTCACTCGGTCACCGCCACCTGGTCATTCGGCTACAGCCTCACCCATCCGCATTCAGCGACGAGTCACTTCGGGCGGTGCTCCACCAGAATCCGATCGAACAACTCGTCCACGTACGGCTTCAGGTCGGTCTGCCCCGACTTCCAGGTCTCGGCGAAGTCGTCGTAGGCGATCTCGTCGCCGTACTGGGTCGCCACGACCTCACCCCAGTGGTCGACCGATTCCAACAGGTAGTCCACGAAGGCGTCCGGCTGCGGCAGCGCGTCGGCGGACCTTGCCTTCTCGAGGGCCGCCGAGTTGGCACCCGCGATCACCTCGCGCACCGCCGGGTCGTACTCGGAGACCGAACCACCGGCCTTCTTCATGTCGGTCGTCACCTTGGCGATGGTCTCCCACACCGACTCCAGATTCGACTCGACGAAGGCGTCGATCCGGTCGAAGAGCAACTGCTGCACCACGAGGGGGTAGGAGTCCCAGGAGCCCTGGCTGAAGGCCCAGGCGCCCGGACCGGACCCGAACCCCGCCCCGGAGTCGATCGTGACGTACGGCGTCTCGGAGGTGAACCCACCCAGGCTGCTGACCAGCAGACTGTTCATCGAGCAGTCCACCACTCCGCGCTGCAGGCTCTCGAAGATCTCCGGGTAGGCGATGGAGGTGGGCGAGGCGCCCAGCTTCTTCATGGTGTCACCCTGAGCCGTGGTTCCGGTGGCCACGGTGAGTCCCTTGAAGTCGGCCGCACTGCGGACCTCGTCCGAGCAGTTCAGGGCGATCAGGCCACTGTTGAAGGCCGGTACCAGCACCTTCGACCCGGCCTTGCTGAACTCATCCATCATCTCGGGGGTGTGATAGGCGACGTCCAGCCACCAGGCGTTGCTCTGCAACAGTCCCTGGAACGCTCCCTGTCCACCGGCGAAGGTGAGACCGGCGAAGAGTGCGTTGGCCTTGAACTCCTGCGGTTCGTAGGCGGTCACGATCGAACCCAGGTCGAGGCGACCGTCCCGCAGAGCGTCGTCGATCTCGGCCGGGGGCGCGATCGCATTCGAGTAGGCGATGTCGAACTTCACCTTGCCGTCCGACCAGTCCTCCACCGCCGCCATGTACCCCTCGAACTTGGCGCCGGTCAATGATCCCTTGGGGGAGGGCGACTGGGCCCGGATCACGATCGGCTCGATGTCCGCCAAGGCCTCCCGATACTTCTCCTTGCTGGCCCCGAACTCGATCCCCTCACCTCCCGACTGCTCCACACTGTTCTTGTCTTCGGCACACCCGGTCAGGGTGGCGAACATCAGAACCGCCGCCACCGAGGCCGGCCACATCCGCATTGTCTTCGTTGCCATCGATACCTCTCCTTGCCACCAGTTGGTCACACACAACGACGCGTCAGCGCCACACCACGACGGCGTCGAGTCCCTCGACCCGCGAGCCCTGCACCCGTAGCGGGTTGATCTCCACAGCCGCCAGTTCCTCCCCGAGCGCCAGCGCAAGCGTCTGCACCCGCCCCATCACCTCGACCAGCGCCGACAGGTCCACCGGTTCGGTCCCCCGATGCCCGGCCAGCAACGGCCAGGCACTCAACTGCCGTACGGACTCGGCGAACTGCTCCGGGGTGGCCGGCAGCGCGATCCGCTGGACGTCGCCGAGCACCTCGGCCCAGATCCCGCCCAGACCGATCGCCATCACGTTGCCCCAGTCGGGGTCACGGACCACACCGACGATCAGATCGATCCCGTCCGCAGACGTGGGGCCGACCAGGAAGCCGTCCAGGGTGGCCTCCGGGTTCGAGATCGAGATCGATTCGGCCATCCGGGTACAGACGTCCGCCACATCCTCGGCGGCCACCCCGAGTCGCACCCCGCCCACGTCCGACTTGTGCAGCAGGTCAGGCGAGACGATCTTGACCACTCCGGGACCGTCCCATCCCCGGGCCGCCTCGGCCGCCTCGGCCGCCGTGGCGACGTGTGCGGCAGGCACCATCGGGATGCCGTACCGACCCATCACCTCACGGCTCCTCGCCTCGTGCCAGGGCTCACCGATCCCGTCCGGCCCGGCGACGGGCTCCGCGTGAGACGCGGCGACCCCGGTGACCCGGCTCGCGATGGTGATATCGCGCACGGCGGCCAGGATCCGGTCGACGCCACCGAACACGTAGGGTGCCCCGCTGTCCCGACGCAGAGCGCGGACGTCGTCGGCCAGGCTGCGGATGCTGGTGTTCGCCATGAAGGCGGGCGTCTTCAGGTCGCCGATCGCGGTGACCACCTCACGCACGCTCCTGCGTCCCCACTCGAGGTCGGCTCCCTGGTGGTCGAACTCCTGCACCGCGACCACCACACCGACCTGGGGGTCCTCGCCCACGATCGCCAGGCATCGGGCCAGTAGCGTCGGATCCGTGACCGCCACCCCCGTCACGTCCAACGGGTTGTTGGGAGTGGCCAGGTCGGGGAGCACCTCCAACAGCCGCCGCCGGGTCTCGTCGGAGAACTCGGGCACGGGCACGCCGCACGCCTCGGCGGCGTCGGCGACGATGTCGCAGGTTCCTCCCGAGATGGTGAGCACCGCGAGTCCGGGCGTGTGGATCTCGCCGGTCCGGGTGAACGTGTCGGTCACCACCGCCATCTCCTCCAGGGAGCCGACCCGGACCACTCCGGCGCTGCGCAGGAAGCTGTCGATCACCGCGTCGTCGCCGACCAGGGACCCGGTGTGCGCCAGCGCCGCCCGACCGGCCGCCTCGCTGCGCCCGGCCTTCAGCATCACCACGAGCTTCCCGGCGGCACGGGCCCGGCGGCACGCCGCCAGGAACTGCTCCGGATCCTGGATGGACTCCGCGAACATCGCGACGGCGGTGGTGTCCTCGCGTTCGACGAGGTAGTCCAGGACCTCACCGATCGACACGTCCATCTCGTTGCCGGTGCTCACCGCCAGGCTCAGCCCGATGTCGAAGGAACGGGCCAGGTTCAGCAGTTGCACCGTGACGTTGCCGCTCTGCGACACCAGGGCGACATTGCCGCGCCGCAGGGCCGGGCCGGGCGGGAAGGGCTTGAGCGCCACCTGCTGGCCCACGTTGACGAAGCCGAGCGCGTTGGGTCCCAGCACCACGATCCCGTGCTCGGCCGCGAACTCCGCAAGCTCGCGTTGGGCGGCCCGCCCGGACTCACCCACCTCGGCGAAGCCCGAGCTGAGTACCACCGCTGCCCGGCATCCGGCCGCCGCGACATCACGCATCGCGTCCATCACGACCGCTCCCGGCACCATCAGGAAGGCCAGGTCCGGGGTCTCGGGGATGTCGGCCACACTGCGGTGCAGGGACTCACCGTAGGCGGTCCCGCCTCGGCGGTTGACGTAGTGGATCCGGCCCGGGTACCCGATCACCCGCAACGCGCTGTTGATCCGGTCCGACCAGTCCTTCCCCTCACTGGCCCCGACCAGGGCGATCGATCGGGGTTCGAACAGCCTGGTGAGTCGGTGCTCGGTCCGGTCCCCCCGGCTCGGGGGGAGGGTGGAATGGTGGGGCATCGGTTCTCCTTCGTCGTGTGACTGGGGCCGGGCTCAGTTGCCCAGTAGGACCAGCGAGCCATCGGCCATGTCGCCGTATCCGGTGACCGCGCAGGTCCGGACATCCGGCACCTGTGCGTCGCCTGCCGTGCCGCGCAGTTGGCGCACGGCTTCGGTCAGGTGGTTCATGCCTGCGATGTGGGCTTGGGAGAGCAGTCCCCCGTGGGTGTTGACCGGGAGCCGCCCGCCGGGTCCGATCCCGCGTTCGGCGATCAGTTCGCCCGCCTCGCCCGGAGCGCACAGACCCAGCGCCTCCAGTTGCAGCAGAACGGTGATCGAGAAGCAGTCGTACAGTTGCAGGAGATCGATCTCCTCGGCCCTCAGACCGGCCTGGGCGAATGCCCGAGGGGCCGCCCGGGACAGTCCGATCTCCATCGGGTCCGGGCGGGACAGCAGGTCGTCGGGGTGACTGGCATGCCCTTCGGCCCCCGCCAGAACGTGGACCGCCCGGTGATCGTTGCCGGCCGGCCGCTCCGCCGCCTCCAGTAGCACGGCAGCGGCTCCGTCGCTCTCCAGGCACACGTCGTAGAGACGGAAGGGGTCGACCAGCATCGGGGCAGCCCGGTAGTCCTCCGCGCTCAGCGGCCGGTCCCGGAACCACGCCTTCGGATTGCGATGCGCATGACGTCGGGTGGCCAACGCCACCTGCTCGAGGGCGCCGGGGTCGCCTCCCCGTGCCTCGATCCAGTGATTCGCCATCAACGCGTACCACTGCATCGGCGCGCTGAGTCCGTAGGGAGTCTCCAGGTGGTCACGGATGTGCTGGCCGGGCCAGGTGAACCGGCTGGTGGCCGAATTGATCCGAGCCGCACCGCTGTACTGAGTGCCGCCGGCCACCACCAACACCCGTTCCGCGAGCCCACCGCGGATGGCACCGGCCGCCAGATTGACGGCCGCCATGGTGGCCGCACCGCCCATCAGACTGGCGGCATGGAATCGCAGGTCGGCGATGCCCAGGCCATGCACGAGCGCCTCGGGATCGATCTTGGCGTTCGGGACCACCACCGCGTCCACGGCCGACGTCTCGACCCCGGCATCGGCACAGGCCGACGCGGCTGCCTCCAGCAGCATGGCATTGGCACTGCGATCGGTGCCGCGCATGAAGTCGGTCTCCCCGATCCCCGAGATCCGGATCGTGCGAGTCGTCGAGACAATGGAGTCAGTCATCGCTAGTCCCCTCGGTCAGGCTCCAGAGGAGCCCCGGAACTCCGCCGACGGTGTCGACCCGGCCGACCACCGCGGCACCGGTGACCAAGCCCTCAGCCGGCCCCTCGAGCAGCCCCAACACCCGGACGCCCGATACGGATTCGGCCACTACCAGGCGGTACGGGATCTGGTCCGCGAACCAGGGGTGAAACGCCCGGTGCACCGTCGTGTGGAGATGTACCCGGCCGCGCAGCGACAGCGGAGCATCCTCGAACGCCTCGGCTCGGCACCTTCCACAGACGTCTCGTGGAGGCCACTGGATACCGTGGCAGGCCTGACAGCGGTCCACCACGAATTCCCCACGAGCCAGCCCCTCGTAATGACGGCGATATCGCGGATCGACGGACTGCGGTACTGGCCTGACAACAGCACTCATGAACCGAGCCTCTTTGTGATGATGATCATATTGAGCATAACCATGCATATGATTTCGCTCACGCGCAACACATGTGGGAGGCCGTCCCACCATCTGGATCCCGCTCAGCGGAACGGAAAGTGCTCGACACGCAGGGTCGCGGCCCAGCTTCCCCCATTCAGCGGGATCTGCGGTGGCCGGTTCCGACGGATCGAGGCAACACTGACGATCCGACGAGGTGTCCTCGTCGCGGCGCCACCGAGGCGCTGGCGCAGTCGATTGATCGGAGTGCTCGATGCCTGACCTCAGCAAATACGGACCCTGGGCGGTGATCGCCGGTGGCTCCGAGGGCGTCGGCGCCGAATTCGCCACTCAGCTCGCCGATGACGGATTCAACCTCGTCCTGATCGCCCGCAAGCCGGGTCCCCTCGAGGAGACCGCGGCCGCGGCGCGCGAGCGTGGCGTCGAGGTCCGGACCGTCTCGGTCGACCTGACCGAAGCCGACGCGATCACCAAGATCACGGCTCAGACCGCCGATGTCGAGGTCGGCCTCCTGGTCTACAACGCCGGCGCCAATGCGTACGGCCACGAGTTCCTCGACGGCGAGCTCGACGGCTTCCAGACCGTGATCGACCTGAATATCACCGCGATGCTCGCGCTGACCCACCACTACGGCCGCCTGATGCGGGACCGTAAGCGCGGTGGCATCGTGCTGATCGGCTCGCTCTCGGGCTACCTCGGGCACTACGAGCAGTCCATCTACTCGGGCGTGAAGGCGTTCGGCCGGGTCTTCGCCGAGGGTCTCTGGCTGGAGTTGCGAGAGCACAATGTGGATGTTCTCGAGTACGTGCTGGGCGTCACCCGCACCCCGGCCATGGAGCGCGCCGGGCTCAACTTCGACATTCCCGGACTGGTGATCGGCGAGCCTCGGACCGTGGCCGCAGAGGCGCTGGCCAGCATCGCCGACGGCCCGGTCGTGGTGGCCGATGGCAACCAGAAGATCGCCGAGATCCAGGCGGGTCCCAACCGGCTCAAGATCGTGGCCGGCTCGCACGAGCGGATGAAGAAGCTGATCAACCGCTGATCCCGAGCACAGCATGTTGAAGCCCCGACCGCATACGCGATCGGGGCTTCAACATGCTGCAGGGAGGTGGGGCCGGATCAGCCGCCGTACATCGGGCTCATCCGACGACGCCCCTCGGGCATCCGCGGGTAGAGCTCACGGGTGACCACCTTGGCCGCATTCACCACCAGCGGAGCGACCCGCTCGATCTGGATGTCACTGGGTCCGACCGCCGAGATCGCGGCGACCGGGCCGTCCGGACCGTGAATCGCCACGGCCGCACACGCCAGCTCCGCGAAGGACTCGCCCCGCTCGAAGGCCAGTCCGCCGCGCTGGCGGATCCGGTGCAGCTCGGCGTGCAATGCCTCGCGGCCCACGATCGTGGCGCGGGTCTGAGCGACCAACCGCTCGGCCAGAATCTCGTCGACCGCATCCGGGTCGTGCCAGGCCAGGATCGCCTTACCCAAGGCGGTGCAGTGGGCCGGCTGCATCCCACCCACCCGGGACGGAACCGTGACCGCGAAGCGACCACCCACCTTGTCCAGGTAGTTGACCTGGTCACCCTGCAGCACGGCGAGGTGGATCACGGCCCCGGTCCGCACCGAGAGGTCGTGCAGGTAGGGCGCCGCTGCGCTGCGGATATCGTTGAAGCCCTGGGTGCCACCACCGAGACTCAGCGAGCGCCGACCGAGCCGGTACCCCACACTGGTGTGGTCCAGCCAGTCCAACCGGACCAACTGGTCGAGGATCCGGTGGGCCGTCGACCGCGGCAGGTGTGTCGCCCGGCAGATCTGCTCGAGCGTCGCATGGTCCCGGGGACCTTCGAAGACATCAAGGATGCGGGTCATCCGCTCCACCATCGAGGACGGCAGCTCCTGCCGTCCGGTGGCGTTCGCGTCAGCAGTGGCGGTCATGTGGCCTCCCAGTCACACCAAGAACTAGAACGAATTCTAGGTCGACGGTAACACCCCCTTCCAGACAACGGGAAGAGGCGAACTGAAATTCGTTCTATATCCGAAATGCCGTGAGTCCGATCACCTCGGCAGCACGGTACCCACCGTCCGCTTCCCACCCAGTGGAAGCGAGCGCGACGACCCCCTACGCCCGCGCTCTAATGAGGGGTCGCGGAGTACGTCTCGACATGGGTCGCCCACCCGGCGTCCTGGCGCGTGCACCCGACCCGAGAACCCTGCAGATGCCTTGGAGAAGGAGTCACATGCGCCTGGGAATCACCAGCCCGATCGTGGTGCAACTACCCGGAGCCGCCTCCCCCTGGGAGGCCGACGGCACTCCTGAGGATCTGGCCCTGATCGCCGCCACCGCGGACCGGCTCGGCTTCGACCACCTCACCTGCTCCGAGCATGTCGCGGTGCCGACCGAGATCGCCAAGGTCCGTGGTGGCACCTACTGGGACCCGCTGGCCACGCTCAGCTTCCTGGCCGCTCGGACCGAACGGATCCGGCTCGCCACCCAGGTACTGGTACTCGGCTACCACCATCCACTGGAGATCGTGAAGCGCTACGGCACCCTGGACCGGCTTTCCGGAGGCCGGGTCGTGCTGGGGCTCGGTGTCGGCACCCTGGAGCAGGAGTTCGACCTGATCGGCGCCCCATTCGCCGGTCGTGGCGCCCGCGCCGACGAGGCACTGGCCGCCATCGCGTCGGCGTGGGGCCAGGACGTACCGCAATTCGCGGGCGAGCACTACGCCTACTCGGACCTACTGATCGCACCGACCGCGGTCTCGACCACTGTTCCTCTGTGGATCGGCGGCAACAGCCCCCGCAGCCTGCGTCGGGCCGTCGAGCTCGGTACCGGCTGGGTTCCATTCGGCCTGGCCGCCGACAAGCTCACCGAGATGCTGGCCGGCGCTGCGGTGCCAGAGGACTTCGAGGTGGTCCTGGGCCCCGGTCGTCCGGTGGATCCCATCGGCGACGCCGAGCGCACCACCCGAGCGATCACCCGGATGGCCGAGGCCGGTGCCACCGTGGTCTCACTCTCGGTCAAGGCCGAGAGTGCCGCCCACTACTGCGAACAGCTCGAGGCGCTGGCCTCCATCGGCCTGAGCATCTCCTGACCGGCCCCCAACTCCCACGGAGGAATCGATGAGTGACGAGACGACCGCCCGGATCGAGGCCCTCGAGGCCCGACTACGGCAGGTGGAGGACGAGCAGGCGATCACCCGGCTGCTGACCTCCTACGGTCCGCTGGTGGACGCGGGAGCCGCCGACGAGGTGGCCGAGATCTGGGCCCTCGACGGCGTCTACGACGTCGAGGGGATGTACATGGACGGGCGCCGGGCCGTGCACGACATGGTCACCGGGAAACCGCACCAGGGCCTGATCCACCGCGGCTCCGCGCACTTCAACGGACCGGCGCACGTGACGGTCACCGGCGACACCGCCCGAGCCGTCTGCCATTCGCTGCTGATCGCGCACTCCGGCGAGAAGTTCTTCGTGGCCCGAGCCGGTTCGCACCTGTTCGCCCTGGCCCGCACCGAACAGGGCTGGCAGGTCACCCGTCGCACGACCCGACTGCTCAACGGTCAGGAGATCGCCCGCCACCTGCTCCGCGCCGGTGTCACCGGCGTCGACCTCCCCGACGGCCACTGACGCTGACCGGGCACTTCTAGCTAACCGATCGGTAACAACAGGTGCCTTCTCACCGCTGACCGGGCACTTCTGGCTAACCGACCGGTAACAACTAGTGCCGTGTCACCGGGCCTCAACGGCCCAGGAACTCGCGCACCCCGTCGGCGAGCGCCTTGGCATAGCGCCGCTGCCCGGCGGGAGCGGTGAGAGCATCGGCGTCAGCGGCGGTACGGAGGTTGCCGAGCTCGACCATGACCGCCGGCCTGGTCGCGAGATTCAGGGTGCCCAGATCGTCGCGGCGGTCCAGACCACGATCACCCAGGTAGGTCGAGGTCACGAGCCCGCGGCGCACCAGCGCGTCGCGCAACTCGACAGCCAGCCGCTCCGATTCGACCGGTCGTGGGCCATGCGAGGCGCTGATCACGTGGAAGCCGTGCGCTCCCGCGGACAGGTTGCCGTCCGCATGAATGCTGATCAGCAGGTCACCGCGGGCAGCGGCCCGACCGCGCTCGTCCACGCAGGGTCCCCAGCGATCGGCCGAATTGCTGGTCCTGGTCAGCACGACGCGAGCCCCTGCCGCCTTCAGCAGCTGCCGTAGCCGCTCGGCGACCTGCCAGGCGATGGTCGCCTCCGGTACCCCGGAGTCGGTGGCCGTACCCGTGCTGTTGCAGGCCTTGCGCAGGCCTCCGGCGTCGACCGGTCGATTGATCTCTGCCAGAAATCGACTGTTGCCCAGTTGATGACCCGGATCGAGCACCACGGTCCGACCAGCCAATGCCGGAGGCGGAGTGGTCGGGCTCGCGACCGGACTGCTGACGGCGCTCGGATCGGTCGGATCGACCGCGACCCGCGATGCGACACCCGTCGGCACCGGACTCGATGTCTCCGGGCTCGATGATTCCGGGGATCCGGAGCAACCGGTCAGGAGCAGCGCCACGCCCACGGCGCCCGCCAGCCGACGGGCCCTGCTCCTGCTCGACGGCACCGCCTCAGCCGTTGAAACCGTGCGGATTGTTCGACTGCCAGCGCCACAGGTCGACGAAGGCATCGTGCAAGGACCGTTTAGCCACCCAGCCGAGCTCGTCGCGGGCCCGGGATACCGCGGCAGCCATCTCGGGCACGTCCCCGGCGCGGCGCTCGCCGATCTCGATCGGGATCTTCACCTCGGTAGCGGTCTCGAATGCGGCGATCACCTCGAAGACCGAGGTGCCGGACCCGGTACCGAGGTTCCACTCCCTCGCGCCCGAGAATGCCTCACCAGCGATGTGGGCGACCGCTGCCACATGCCCGTCGGCCAGGTCGAGCACGTGGATGTAGTCGCGCAGCGGGGTGCCGTCGGCCGTCGGATAGTCGTCCCCGAAGACGGTCAGGCACTCGCGGCGCCCCACCGCGACCTGGGCGATATACGGGGTGAGATTGTTCGGGGTCCCGAACGGATCTTCTCCGATCCGACCGGAGGTGTGCGCACCTACCGGGTTGAAGTACCGCAACAGCGCGATATTCCATCGATCATCGGACGCCGCGAGATCGGTCAGGATCCGTTCGATCATCATCTTGGTACGCCCGTAGGGGCTGTTGGGGTCCAGCGGCTCGAAGCCCTCGGTGTAGGGCAGCGGAGCCTGCTCGCCGTACACCGTGGCCGAGGAGGAGAAGACCAGATGGAAGCAGTCTCCGGCCGCCATCGCACGGAGCAGGCACAGCGTGCCCGTCAGGTTGTTGGAGTAGTAGTCCAGCGGCTTGCTGACGGACTCCCCGACCGCCTTCAACCCGGCGAAGTGGATCACCGCGTCGAAGTGCTGCCCGGTGAAGAGGCCCAGCAGGGCCGTCTCGTCGCGCAGGTCCAGTTCGTGCAACGGGATCCCCACCCCGGCCAGCGCCTCCAATCGCTCCATCACCTTGGGTGAGGAGTTGGAGAAGTTGTCGAGCACCTGGACCTCATGCCCCTGCTCCACGAGTGCGAGCACGGTATGTGAACCGATGTAGCCGGCGCCGCCGGTGACCAAGATCTTCACCGGTCCACCCTAACGGCCAGACCACATCGACTCGCGCCGTCAGACGGGCTCAGAGCGGCCGTAGTCGTCTTCTAGGCGACATATATCGTCCTCGCCCGTATAGGCGCCGTGCTGCACCTCGATGATCACCAGTTCCTCAGAGTGCTGGTTGGTGATCCGGTGTGCCGCGCCCTGGGGGACGTCGACCGAATTGCCGGGACCACACACGACGGTCTCACCGTCGATGATGCAGGTGGCGATGCCGAAGATGACCACCCAATGCTCGGAGCGGTGCTGGTGCGTCTGGTACGAGAGACGTTCCCCTGCCTTCACGTGGATGCGCTTGACCTTGTACCCCTGGCCGTCGTCGAGTACGTGCCAGGAGCCCCAGGGTCGCTCTTCTGAGTGCTGGATCATCTCGTCACCTCATGTTTTGCCGTGCTCGGTCTTATACGGTTCGGGCCCTCGGACGGCGTCAACGCCTGCCCAACTCCTGCAGCGCGGGGCGGACGTCGACCAGGTAGACGATGGCGGCAACGGTGAAGACGATATTGATCAGGCCGACACCGATCACCACCTGAGCCACCAGCGAGATCCCCAAGATCAGCCCCCAGGCCGTCTTGGTCAGCTTCCCGGCTGCCTCGTAGTGCTGCTGGGACCAGGTGAGGGCGTTGATGAACGCATACGCCTTGATCGCGAGCAGGAGGAGGAAGACGACGAAGGTGACCCCACCCTGGACCTGGAAGACATCCACGCCGGGAGCCTAGCGACACGACCCGAACCTCCGTCATATTGCACCCCTTTCTCCAGGTGCGTGACGGGGAGCCTTCAGTTGCCGGCGGTGCCCTCGCCCTGACTCGGAGCCGGCGGGGTGACGGCGGCCGGCGCTGTTGACGTAGCGGTGACGGCCGGGGTCGGAGAAGTCGACTTCTTCGTCGCGGGGGCCTTCTTGGCCGCGGACTTCTTCACAGCGGTCGTCTTCTTCGCGGCGGGCTTAGGCGTCGCCGCCTTGGCAGCGCCCGCCTTGGCAGTGGCCGCCTTGGCAGTGGCCTTCTTAGCGGGTGCCTTCTTAGCCGGGGCTTTGGTGGCCGCGGTCTTAGTGGCGGACGCCTTGGCTGTACTGGTCTTCTTGGTAGCGGACTTCTTGGCCGGCGCCTTCTTCTGAGCCGGCTTCTTGCTAGCGGCCTTGGCAGCCGCACCCTTGACGTCATCCACCACGTCGGCCAGGCCGTCCTTGGCCTCGTCGGTCACCTTGGTGACAGCCTCAGACCAGCGAGCCAGCATGCCGGTGATGTTCTCGTTCAACGAAGTGGCGTCCTGGCCACGCAGCTTCTCGACCACGGACTCACCCCGCCCGGCCAGGTCCTCATAGGTCTTGGAGGCCGATTCGCCGCGCTCGTCCAGCAGCCCCTTGGCCTTGCCCGGGTAGTCCTTGTACTGCTTGCCGAAGTCGGAGATGAGCTTCTCCAGAGACTCCTGACGCGCCTGAGCGTCCTTGGCGATGGTGCTGAAACGCTCGTTGACCAGGGCGACAACCGCCTGAGCCAGCTCCTTGGGGTCGCCCTTGGCCACCCCGGCCACGTTCTTCTGCAGACCGTCGACCAGGTGGGTCACATCGTCACTGGCACTGGAGAGTCGCTTGCTCACACCCTCCAGGTAGTCCTTCATCACCTCGAAGGCGAGGTCGGCGGCACCCAGGCCGGCATAGAAGGGACGAATAGCGTCCTCGGACAGGTCGAAGTGGTTCTTGCCGGTGTTCTTGCCGGTGTTCTTGGCCATGAGATTCTCCTCAAGTGGTTCACAGGTGACCGGGACGGTCACCTGGACTGATCGGCGTCGGCGGGGTCGTTCAGCGCCAGGAAGGACTGGTAGACGTCGAGCAGCGAACGCTTCTGCCGCTCGGTGAGACCGGGGTCGGAATGGATGGCGACCTCAACGGAACCCCCGTCGCCATACTTCGGTGCAAGGAACCCGGCCTTGATGTACAACTGCTCCGCGGAGATCCGCAGAGCCTGTGCGATCTGCTGCAGAACGTCGGCCGACGGCTTGCGCAGGCCCCGCTCGATCTGGCTCAGGTACGGGTTCGAGATCCCCGCCTGTTCGGCCAACTGACGTAGGGAGAGTTCGGCGGCGGTGCGCTGCTCCTTGAGGTAGTCCCCCAGGCCCTTGGCGGTCTTGCCGACCATTCCCGTGTCCATGCCTCCATAGTGCTAACTTCTGCAAGCACTTTGCAAGCACGACCGGGGTGATTCGCGGCACAACCTCGACAAATCGTCGATATCGCAGTTCGAACGGTCGTCCGACTCAGTCGATCGTGGGTCGGATTCCCCCGACCACCGCGACCCCTCCCATGAAGGTGACCCGGCCCGCGGCTTCCAGGGCGGCGGCGTCGACACCGGGCTCACTCCACACCCCCAGCCTGGCCAACTCGGCCACCATGACCGGCACCGGAACCCGCATCGCACCGTCGTCCACCTTGAGGGCCACCGCGCGGCCGTCATCCAGGGCGACCACCAGCACCGCCTCCGCGCCGATCTTGCCCACCAGTCCGGGCACCGCCCGGTGCAGCATCAGCTCGGGCCTGGTGGTGCCCGAGACCATCTCGGGGTGGGCCCGCATCGCGGCGGCGACGCGCCCCTCATGAGTGGACGGCGGGGCGGTGGCGATCCGGGCCAAGGCCCGGGCCAGACCGAGCGGGGAGGTGCCGAGCAGCGGAGCGCCGCATCCGTCCACCGCCCAGGCCCCTACCGGCGAGTCGGTCAGATCGGCGAATGTCTCGGCCATCAACTGTTGCAGCGGGTGGTCGACGTCCAGGTAGTCGTCGATCGACCAGCCGTTGCGCACGCAGGTGAGGAGCATCGCCGCGTGCTTGCCCGAACAGTTCATCACGATCGGCAGCCTGCTGCCCCCGGCAGCGATCCACTCCTCTTTGACCCGCTCCTCCATCGGCCAGTCCGGCGGGGCCTGAAGCGCCGACTCATCCAGCCCGGCCGACGCCAGGATCCGACGCACCCCGGCCAGGTGAAAGTCCTCTCCCGAGTGTGACGAGCAGGCCAGGGCGAGCAGTTCCGTCGGCAGCTCCAGACCCGCCCGCAACATCGCCACGGCCTGGATCGGCTTGTTGCACGATCGGGGCAGGATCGTGGCCTCCACGTCACCTAGGGCATGCGCCACCGCACCGTCGGCCGCCAGAGCGACCAGCACGCCACGATGGCGTCCTTCGACGAATCCGGAGCGCACCACCTCGGCCAGCACCACTCGGGCGTCATCGACGTCGCCGCTCCCGCGGATCCCGTGGACGAGTTCTCCCATGCAGTTGAGGTTAGTACGTGCCGAAGGCGGTCTCGGTGGCCGACGATGACCCGTCCAGGGACCGCCTCACGGCGCGTCGTCCCCGGCGCACGACGTACGACCCGTGCGCATCCATCCTGCTGGTGGAACCTCTGCGAGGCGAGCCGCCGAGGCAATGGCAGGATGAGTCGCGTGTCGATTCCCCAGTACCACCCCACGCCCGTCGAACTGGACGACCTGGAACTGATCACCACCGGAGCACTCGGCGAACAGGCCCGCTTCAACGCTCCGGGCAGCCCGATCACCCTGACCCTGCCCGAGGATCTGGCCGGCGCCGATGAGATCGAGCTGGTCGACCCCGAGGGCCTGCCGCTCGCGATCGTCCGTCCCGACGCCGACACGCTCACGGTCGAGCCCCTGACCACCGCCCAGTACGGCCCGTTCCGGCGTCTCTACCTGACTCCGGCGCAGGTGCGCGAACGGTTCGCCGGACGCACGGTGGTCCCGGTCGACGATGCGCTGACCCGCGGGCAGCTGGACGTGCTCTCCGAGCGTGGACCGGTACTGCTGCTGGCTCTGGTCGGCCATGGCACCTCCTGGCTCTCGCCGGTCGGCCTGCTGCGCGCCACCTTGGCCGCCGCCGAGCTCCTGCCTGACGCCGAGGTGGTTGCGGTCCCGCTTGCCGGCCACGGCGACCCGGAGGTCGACCACGCGCTCGGGTGGCAGGTGGTGTCTGCCTACGCCGGGGACGACGAGGTCCATGCGCTGGTCGATCCCAACGAGTCCGACGAACTGCCCGAGGTGGTGGCCGAGGTCGTCGACTTCGACCGCCCCCCGGCGGACCGGCAAGGCCTGGTGATCTTCTTCACGGGACTCTCCGGCAGCGGCAAGTCCACACTGGCCCGGGCCCTGACCGACCTACTGCTCGAACAGGGCACCCGAACCATCACCTCGCTGGACGGCGACGTGGTGCGTCGCAATCTGTCCGCCGGACTCAGCTTCAGCAAGCAGGACCGGGAGACCAACATCCGGCGGATCGGCTGGGTGGCCGCCGAGATCTCCCGACACGGCGGGGTGGGAGTGGTCAGCCCGATCGCGCCCTTCGATTCGACCCGTCGGGCGGTCCGCGAGGATGTCGAGGCCGCCGGGGGCGCGTTCTTCCTGGTGCACGTGGCCACGCCGCTGGAGGAGTGCGAGCGGCGTGATCGGAAGGGCATGTACGCCAAGGCCCGCGCCGGCGAGATCCCGGAGTTCACCGGCATCTCCTCCCCCTACGAAGTGCCCGAGGACGCGGATGTGCGGGTGGACACCACCGGTCGCAGCATCCCCGATGCTCTGCATGACGTACTGGTCGGTCTGCGCGCGGCCGGACATCTGGACCTACTGGACGACGAACCCGACGCCTGAGCCGGTCTCCTGGCTTCGCCGCCCATCCCGACGCCGGTGCGGCGACTGGGTCACGGAGGACGGATCATGCAGAATGTCCAAGACCCTGAAAGTCGATGATATTGCGAGACATCATCGGAATAGGCGACGACGGGGTCGTCCGAACCACTGATCGCAGGAGAGAATTCCCCCGTGGACGAGCTGCTCACCCTGACCGCGCTGTCGATCCTGGCGGCCGGCTTCCTCGTCGGCATCATCGTCGGGCTGACCGGTATGGGCGGCGGCGCACTGATGACCCCGGCCCTGCTCTTCCTGGGTGTCGGACACGCCTCGGCGGTAGTCACCGCGGACCTGACCGCGGCAGCCATCTACAAGACCGGCGGGGCGATCGTGCACAAGCGCGAAGGGTCGCCGAACATGAAGCTGGCCCTGTGGCTCATGATCGGATCCATCCCGATGGCCCTGCTCGGACCGCATCTGCTGGCCTGGTTCGTCGACCCGGCAGACCTGGATGACACCTTGAAGCTGTGGATCGGCTTCGCTCTGCTCCTGGCCGCCACGACTTACGCGCTGCGGCTCTATCTGAATCTGCGTGCGGTGCGCCGACGACACAGCGAGCCCGACAGCGACCCGAAGATCCGGCCGCTCCCGACCCTGCTGGTCGGCGCCCTGGGCGGACTCCTGGTAGGGATCACCAGCGTCGGCTCCGGGTCGGTGATCATGATCGCGCTGCTGATGCTCTACCCGGGACTCTCGGCGGTAAGGCTGGTCGGGACCGACCTAGTACAGGCGGTACCCCTGGTGCTGGCGGCGGCCGTGTCGAATATCGCGCTCCACGGGCTGGACTGGAGCCTGCTGATCCCGTTGACCCTGGGCTCGGTCCCGGGCACCCTGATCGGCTCGCACATCGCACCCAAGGTCCCGCAGTCCTTCATCCGCCGAGGGATCGTGATCGTCTTGACCATGAGCGGTGTGGCACTGCTGGACAAGGCTGGTTGGGCGCCTCTGGGATCGGGTGAGGACCAGACCCACCCGATGCTGATCGCCGGTGTGGGCCTGGTCATGCTGCTCGTCGTCCCCCTGGTCTGGGGCCTATTGCGCCGCGGCGAGGGCATGCCGATGTTCGGTTCCCCCACGATCGCCGAACTCGAGGATCCGCACCTACGCCCCGGCGTACGGGGTATGAAGCACGTATCCGATGAGTCTGTGACCCCGGGCGGCCGGGACGACCGATGAGGGCGGTCGTCCAGAGAGTGACCTCGGCCCGCGTCACGGTCGCCGGCCAGGTGGTCGGCGAGCTCGACCGGCCGGGACTGCTGGTCTATGTCGGCATCACTCATACCGACTCCGCCACCGACGCCGCCTGGCTGGCTCGCAAGATCTGGGACCTGCGGATCCTGCGCGAGGAGCGTTCGGCCAGCCAGGTGGACGCCCCGATCCTGCTGATCAGCCAGTTCACGCTCTACGGCGACGCCCGCAAGGGCCGCCGACCGACCTGGCAGGCGGCCGCACCCGGCCCCGTCAGCGAACCGCTCTACGACGCACTCTGCGCACGCCTGGCCGACCTGGGTGCCACCGTCGAACGCGGAGTGTTCGGCGCCGACATGGCGGTGGACTCCGTCAACGACGGTCCGATCACCCTGGTGATCGAGACCTGAATCACTCTGACTTTACATTTTATGCCGTAAGTGTAAAGTGATGCTTGTTCCACGAGCACCCGCCGGGTGCGCCGCCGCCTGACGTGGCGGATACCATGACGGCTGCTGTTCCTGCAGAGAGGCACCTCCCGATGACCGCATCCGAGACGAAGGCCGATTACCGGCTGAGTCAACTCGACCAGCTCGAGGCTGAGTCGATCCACATCTTCCGCGAGGTAGCGGCAGAGTTCGAGAAGCCGGTACTGATGTTCTCCGGCGGCAAGGACTCGATCGTGATGCTGCGGCTGGCCGAGAAGGCCTTCTATCCGGCGAAGATCCCGTTCCCGGTGCTGCAGGTCGACACCGGACTGGACTTCCCCGAGGTGCTCGTCACCCGGAACAACTGGGTGAACCGCCTGGGTCTCAACCTGGTGGTGGCCAGCATCGACGACGCGATCGCCCAGGGCGTCGTGGTCGATGACGGCAAGACCTCGCGCAACCGGCTGCAGATCGGCACCCTGCTCAACGCAATCGAGGAGAACGGTTTCACCGCCGCCTTCGGCGGCGGTCGCCGCGACGAGGAGAAGGCGCGTGCCAAGGAGCGCATCTACTCGCACCGCGACGAGTTCGGCCAGTGGGACCCGAAGATGCAGCGCCCCGAGTTGTGGAGCCTGTACAACGGACGGTTGCACGAGGGCGAGCACATGCGGATCTTCCCGATCTCCAACTGGACCGAGTTGGACGTGTGGGACTACATCCGTCGCGAAGAGATCGAGATCCCCCCGATCTACTTCAGTCACCAACGCCGCGTCTTCGAGCGCGACAACATGTTGATGACCGAGACCCCACTCAACCCAATGCGCGAGGGCGAGGTCGCCTCCGAGCGGACCGTGCGCTTCCGTACCTGCGGTGACATCTCGCTCACCGGCTGCGTGGAGTCCACCGCCTCGACCATCGAAGAGATCATCGAAGAGATCTCCGTGGCCCGACTCACCGAGCGCGGCGCCACGCGTGGCGACGACCGGTTCAGCCAGGCCGCCATGGAGGACCGCAAGAAGGAAGGCTACTTCTGATGAGCTCCGACGTTGAGAACAAGCCGATGGACCTGCTCCGGTTCGCGACCGCGGGTTCGGTCGACGACGGCAAGTCGACCCTGATCGGGCGGCTCCTCTACGACAGCAAGTCGATCTTCGCCGATCAGCTCGAGGCGATCGAGGAGGCCAGCACCCAGCGCGGGATGGAGGGCCCCGACCTGGCCCTGCTGACCGACGGCCTGCGCTCCGAGCGCGAGCAGGGCATCACCATCGATGTGGCCTACCGCTACTTCGCCACCCCGTCTCGCAAGTTCATCATCGCCGACACCCCGGGCCATGTGCAGTACACCCGCAACATGGTGACCGGCGCCTCGACGGCCGACCTCGGTCTGGTCCTGGTGGACGCTCGCAACGGGCTCTCGGAGCAGTCGCGGCGGCACGCCGTGCTGCTCTCGCTGCTGCGGGTGCCGCACCTGGTGCTGTGCATCAACAAGATGGACCTGGTCGACTGGGACGAGGCGATCTACCAGAAGATCCACGACGAGTTCACCCAGTTCGCGACGAAGCTGAACATCCCGGACCTCGAGGTCATCCCGATCTCGGCGCTCAAGGGTGACAACGTGGTGGACCGCAGCGAGAACACCCCCTGGTACGCCGGCCCGACGCTGATGCACCACCTGGAGCACGTACACGTGGCCAGCGACCGTGACCTGGTCGACGTGCGCTTCCCGGTGCAGTACGTGGTCCGGCCGCAGACCGAGGAGTTCCACGACTACCGCGGCTACGCCGGTCAGGTGGCCGGTGGCGTGCTCAAGAAGGGTGACGAGGTCGTCGTGCTGCCCTCGGGCCTGACCTCCAAGATCGCGGGGATCGACCTGTTCGACGCCGAGGTCGACCAGGCGTTCCCGCCGATGTCGGTCACGGTGCGTCTGGAAGACGATGTGGACGTGAGCCGTGGCGACATGATCGCCCGGGTCAACAACGCCCCGAAGCCGAGCCAGGACATCGACGCGATGATCTGCTGGATGACCAACGAGCCGCTGCGTCCGCGCCAGAAGCTCGCCATCAAGCACACCACCCGTAGCGCCCGAACCCTGGTCAAGGACATCCAGTACCGCCTAGACATCAACACCCTGCACCGTGATCTCGAGGCCACCGAGCTCGGGCTCAACGAGATCGGCCGGGTCAAGCTGCGCACCACGCAGCCGCTGCTGGCCGACCCGTATGCGCGCAACCGCGCCACGGGCTCGTTCATCCTGATCGATGAGGCCAGCGGAGTGACGGTCGGAGCGGGAATCATCAACACCGCCGAGTAGGTTCGATCACACGAGAAAGGGGCGGCCACCCAGCTGGGTGGCCGCCCCTTTCTCGTGACTCTGGCCCGCCGCTCTCTGTCACGTCACCGCCGGACTCAGGCCAGGAAGGAACGCACCCGCTCGTGATAGCCGGCAGGTTCCAGCAGGAAGGAATCGTGACCGTAGACGGAGCTCAGCTCGGTGGCGTCCACCTCGACCCCGTGATGCCGTAGCTCGGTAGCCATGCGCTGTGACTGGCTGGTGTCGAAACGCCAGTCTGAATCGAACGAGGTGACCTGGAACCTGGTCCGGCATCTGACCAACGCCTCGCCGGTGGCCGGCTCCGCGAATGGATCGAAGTAGTCCAGCAGCCGAGTCAGGTAGAGGTAGCTGAGCGCGTCGAACCGGTCCAGGAAGGTGAGTCCCTGGTGCTGCAGATAGTGCTCCACCTCGAAGTCGGGCTGCATGGTCCATCCGGACGCATCGACCGAGTCTCGGCGGTGCTCGAACTTGCGCTCCAACGACTCGGCCGAGACATAGGTGATGTGGGCCATCATCCGGGCCACCTTCTGGCCCCGCCAGGGGAAGACTCCCTGCTCGATATAGCGACCATCGACGAAGTCGGGGTCGTTCATGATCGCCTCACGAGCCACCGCGGAGAAGGCGATGTTCTCGGTACTCAACCTCGAACTGGCCGCCACCAGCACGGCCCGATCCATCACCTCGGGGTCATCGATCGCCCACTGCAGGAGCTGCATCCCGCCCAGCGATCCACCGACCCCGGCATACAGCCGGTCGATGCCCAGGTGCTTCAGCAGCCGCCGGTGCACCGCGACCAGGTCACTCATGTGCAGGATCGGGAAGTCCAGGCAGTAGGCACGCCCGGTGGCCGGATCTTTCGACAAAGGCCCGGTGGTGCCCGAGCAGCCCCCCAGGATATTCGGGGAGATGACGAAGAACCGATCGGTGTCCACCGGCTTCCCGGGGCCGATCATGTTGTCCCACCAGCCGCGCTTCTTCTCACCCAGGTGCAATCCGGCGGCATGCGCATGGCCGGTCAGCGCGTGGGTCACGAAGACCGCGTTGTCCCGCGCTGCGTTCAGGGTTCCATAGGTCTCGTAGGCGACTTCGACCTCGTCGAGGCGTCCGCCGCCACGAAGAAACAGCGGGTCGTCCTGGCTGGCCAGGACGACCCGCTGCGTCTCGACGTATCCGAGTGAGCCGGTCACATGGACCTTTCTACCTTGCGTCCGCGGCAGGGAGTCGGGTGGGCTCGGTTCGCTGCGCCTCCCACACCACGGTATGACGCACCATCACTTCCGTTGGTTCAGCGGGTTGCGGCCAGGGCCTGGTCCAGATCGGCGATGATGTCCCCGACGTGCTCGATGCCGACCGAGAGCCGCACCATGTCCTCACCGACTCCGGCAGCAGCCAGCTCCTCGGAGGTCAGCTGGGAGTGTGTCGTGGTGGCACTGTGGATCGCCAGCGACTTGGCGTCACCGATATTGGCCAGGTGGCTGAACAGGTTCAGCGCCTCGATGAACTTCGTGCCGCCCTCACGCCCGGTCTTGACACCGAACGAGACCAGGCCGCCGTAGCCGTTGCCGGTGAAGTTCGCGTCCGCGACCGCCTTGTAGGGCGAGTCGGGCAGGCCCGGGTAGGAGACCCAGGAGACGTCCGGGTGCTGGCTGAGGTGCTCGGCCACCTTGAGCGCGTTGCTGCTGTGTCGCTCCATGCGCAGGTGCAGCGTCTCGAGGCCCTGCAGGAACAGCCAGGAGTTCATCGGGGTGGTCGCGGCGCCGGTGTTGCGTAGCAGCACGGTCCGGGCCCGGATGATGTAGGCCAGGTTGCCGACGGCCTCGGTCCAGACCACGCCGTGGTAGGCGCCGTCCGGCTGGGTCAGGCCCGGGAACCGGTCCGCGTGGGCGGCCCAGTCGAACTTGCCGGAGTCGACGATGATGCCGCCGATCGAGGTGCCGTGGCCGCCGATGTACTTGGTGGCCGCGTGCACGACCACGTCGGCGCCGTGCTCGAACGGACGGCACAGGTAGGGGCTGGGGGCGGTGTTGTCGACGATCAGCGGCAGCCCTTGGGCGTGCGCCGCGTCGGCCCAGGCCTTGATGTCCACCACATTGATCTTCGGGTTGCCGACAGTCTCGGCGAAGACCAGCCTGGTCTTCTCATCCACCGCGGCGGCCAGTTCCTCCGGCTTCTCAGGGTCGACGAAGCGGACCTCGATGCCGAACTGCGGCAGGGTGTGCGCGAAGAGCGCGAACGTGCCGCCGTAGAGGGTCGACAGGGCGACGATATTGTCGCCCGCGTAGGTCAGGTTGAGTACCGAGTAGGTGACCGCAGCCGAGCCGGAGGCGGTCGCCAGCGCGCCGACACCACCCTCAAGCTGCGTCATCCGCTGCTCGAACACGTCCTGGGTGGGGTTCATGATCCGGGTGTAGATATTTCCCGGCTCGGCGAGCGAGAACAGATTCGCCGCGTGCTCGGTGTCATTGAAGACGTAGCTGGTGGTCTGGTAGATCGGCACGGCCCGGCTGTTGGTGGTCGGGTCCGCCTGCTCCTGCCCGGCGTGGACGGCCAGGGTCTCGGGCTGATACGTCATCTGTGCTCCTGTGCTCGCTGACCGGCAAGGCCGATCGAACTGTAGTGGATCGCTAAACTTTGAACTACCCGAGACCTATTGTGCCTCGTCACGCCGTACCACCGCAGGTACCGCAATCGGACCGACCGGGGTAGAGACCGACCCCGCCTCCCACTGGGGGAGACGGGGCCCGGGTGGGTACCGCGCCGACGTCATCGCGCCGACGCGACACCGATCACCTGAGAAGATCTCCGATCAGACCGCGACCTGGACCTCGGCCACCGAGCCGACCGCCGCCACGACCTTGCGGTCCACCGGCTCAGCCTTGGGAGCCAGGGTGCGCAGCGTCCACTCGCCGTTGCCGGCGAAGAAGCGGAAGTGACCGCTCGCCGAGGTCGGGACCTCGGCCGTGAACTCGCCGGTGCTGTCCAGCAGCCGCACGTAGGCGCCACCGACCGGCTCGGCACCGCGGAGCACCTGACCCTGGATCACGGCCTCCTTGGCGACGTTGACGCCGTCCAAGGAGAGCCCGCCCTCAACCGCGCCGCACATCAGGCGACACCCGGCTCGTCGCCCAGGACGACCGGCACGCCGACCAGCGAGCCGTACTCGGTCCAGGAGCCGTCGTAGTTCTTGACGTTCTTCTTGCCCAGCAGCTCCTGCAGCACGAACCAGGTCAGCGAGGAGCGCTCGCCGATGCGGCACAGCGCGATGGTGTCCTTGGACTCGTCGAAGCCGACCTCGGCGTAGAGCTTGGCCAGCTCCTCATCGGACTTGAAGGTGCCGTCGTCGTTGGCGTTCTTGCTCCACGGCACGTTGACCGAGGTGGGGATGTGACCACCGCGCTGCGACTGCTCCTGCGGGAGGTGGGCCGGGGCCAACAGGCGGCCGGCGAACTCGTCGGGGCTACGCACGTCGACCAGGTTCTGGGTACCGATCGCCGCGATGACCTCGTCACGGAAGGCCCGGATCGAGCTGTCCTGCTCGCTCGCGACATAGCTGGTCTCGGGGCGGCTGGGAACCTCGGCGGTCAGCTCACGGGCGTCGAGCTCCCACTTCTTGCGGCCACCGTCCATGAGCTTGACGTTCTTGTGCCCGTAGAGGGTGAAGTACCAGTAGGCGTAGGCAGCGAACCAGTTGTTGTTGCCGCCGTAGAGCACCACGAGGTCGTCGTTGCCGACCCCGCGCGCCGACAGCAGCTTCTCGAAGCCCTGCTGGTCGACGAAGTCACGGCGGACCTGGTCCTGCAGATCGGTGGTCCAGTCGAGCTTGATGGCTCCGGGGATGTGGCCCTTGTCGTAGGCGGTGGTGTCCTCATCGACCTCGATCAGGACGATGCCGTCGGTGTCGAGGTTGTCCTCGACCCACTGCACGGAGACGAGGCTGTTCTCGCGGCTCATGTTTCTTCTCTCTCTACTTCGGTGTGTCGTGAGTTCTCAGGTGATGCAGATTCAGGCGGCCTGACGGACGTGGCGGGACCGGCTGCCCCGCGTCGTCACCCGCTTGCCGAGCAGGTACAGCTCGCAGCCCAGGCAGAAGCCGAAGGCAGCGTTGAGTAGCGCCGCGACCAGGGCGAAGCCGACCGCCACCAGACCGAGCAGGTCGGCGCCCAGAGCGAAGCCGGCCAGGCCGACCACCGCGAAGGCCAGGCCGACGGCCTGGGCGAACCGCGGCGGAGCCGGGTCCTCCCCCTCGGTGATGGGCCGCAGACGCGGAAGGATCAGGTGGCGAAACACCCAGGCATGCGGCGTGCGATGCACCCCGGCAACCACGCCGATCGCGAACAGTCCGGCCTGCACGGCCAGGAGACTCACCGCAACCGGGCCGGGGGCGGTGAGTAGCACCACCGCCAACAGCGCGACCGTGACACCGGCAGCGAACTGCTGACCACGGGGGTCGATCTGCTTGCTCATGGGGGATTCTCCTGAATGTCCTGGCGCTTCCGGGGGCTCCGCTCTCACGCAGGCATGCCGAAGCAGCCACGGGGCGGTGGGTACGGACGCAGGCCATCGGTGACCCTCACGCTTGAGGCGGAGTCAGTGATGGCGGACTGGTGCGCCCGTCAGGACATTCGACACAGCGCCGAGCGCACGCGGCAGTGATCCACTGCGCGGCGCTTGGTCAACATGGTCGAGAACATGCCTGAAGACTACGGGGCCGGACGGCAGACCACGAAATCTGCATCTCACTTGTTGATACGCATATCCACATTTCAAGATTTCGTCACTTTTTCAAGGGCTCTTCGGCGCCTTCCAGGCGCTCCGGCCGCCGTAGGAGTCGAACCTGACAGATCCTCACCTCGATGCCCCCGTGGCCTGGACACCCGTCTATTGTTCAGCCAGCGGTGGACCGACCCAGGTCCGAACACTGATGCGGAGCAATGACGTTGAAACGTGCACTGATCACCGGGATCACCGGGCAGGACGGCTCGTATCTGGCCGAGTTGCTCTTGGACAAGGGGTACGAGGTCCACGGCCTGGTCCGTCGCTCCTCCTCCTTCAACCGGGACCGGATCGATCACCTGGGCGTCGACCCGGTCGCGGGGAACCGAGCGCTGCATCTGCACTACGGCGATCTGACCGACGGCATCGGAATCGGCAACCTATTGCGTGAGGTGGCGCCGCACGAGGTCTACAACCTCGGTGCGATGAGTCATGTCAAGGTCTCCTTCGAGATGCCCGAGTACACCGCCAGCGTGAACTCGGTCGGAGTGGCACGGTTGCTGGAGTCGATCCATGCGGCGGGCATCGACTGCCGCTTCTACCAGGCGTCCACCTCGGAGATGTTCGGTTCCACTCCCCCGCCGCAGAACGAGCAGACCGTCTTCCACCCGCGTTCCCCGTACGGCGCCTCCAAGCTGTACGCGCACTCGCTGACCGTCAACTACCGCGAGGCATACGACATGTTCGCGGTGTCGGGGATCCTGTTCAATCACGAGTCCCCACGCCGGGGCGAGACATTCGTGACCCGCAAGATCACCATGGCCGTGGCCCGGATCAAGGCCGGGCTGCAGGACGAGCTGCACTTGGGCAATCTGGAAGCGATCCGTGACTGGGGCTATGCGCCCGAGTACGTCGAGGGCATGTGGCGCATGCTGCAGCACGACGAACCGCAGGACTTCGTACTGGCCACCGGCACCTCCACCACGGTGCGCGAGTTCTGCGCCTGGGCGTTCGAATATGCCGGACTCGAGATGGACGAGTACGTCCGCTACGACGAGCGCTACGAACGCCCGGCGGAGGTGGATGCCCTGATCGGCGACCCGACCAAGGCCCAGGAACTGCTCGCTTGGAAGGCCGACACGATGCCCCGCGAACTCGCCGGGATCATGGTCGATGCCGACGTCGCGGCACTGGACCGATACCTCAGATACTGATGGTCAGCACCGGATCCGGCCCGAGTGACGTCTCCCTGGTGACCGGGGTCGGCGGTCAGGACGGCACCTACCTGGCCCGCCTGCTGAGAGCACGTGGGGAACCGGTAGTGGGCACCGGCCAACCCGGCAGCACCCGCTCGGTCTACCTGGCCGGGATCGACCTCCGGGACTGGGACATCCGCGACACCACCGGCTTCGCCGCACTGCTGCAGGAGATCCGGCCTGCGCGGATCTTCCATCTGGCGGCCTTCAGCTCGGTCGGCGCCTCGTGGTCGCAGGCCCCGCTGGTCGGTGAGGTGAACGGCATGGCCGTGCTGCGGATGCTGGAGGAGCTGGTGGCCTTCCGCAGTCGACACGGCTGGGCGCCCCGGCTCTTCCATGCCTCGTCGGCCGAGGTCTACGGCGCCCTGGACGATCGGCCCCGTATCGAGTCCGACGCGCACCGTCCACGTAGTCCGTACGCGGCTGCCAAGTCCTTCGCCCATCACCTGGTGGTCGCCTACCGTGAGGCCCACGACCTGTTCGCGGTCAACGGGATCCTGTACAACCATGAGTCGCCGTTGCGTGGGCGAGGGTTCGTGACCCGCAAGATCACCCGCGCCGCCGCCGAGATCGCCCTGGGTCGGGCCGAGAGCGTCGAGCTGGGCAATCTCGCGGTCTCCCGGGACTGGGGTCATGCGGGGGACTACGTCGAGGCGATGGCGGCGATGCTGGCTCTCGACGAGCCACACGATCTGGTGCTGGCGACCGGGGTACCGCACTCCCTGGCAGATCTGCTGACCCGAGCCTTCGCCGCGGCCGGACTCGGCGACCCGCAGCCCTACCTGCGGACCGATCCCGACCTGTTCCGGCCCGTGGACGGCGGCTGCCCGCTGGGTGATGCCTCCGCCGCCGCCCGGCTGCTGGGCTGGACACCCACCCGGACCTTCGCGCAGGTGGTCAGCGAGATGGTCGAGACCGACCTGCTCCGGGTCTCCTCGGGCGTCGAGGAGTCTCCCGACTATCTGGGCGGCTGATCAAGAGACCCACTGCGCCGTCATCCCTCGAGGGCCGTGCTCAATGCGGCCAGCACCTGCTCCTTGCGTGGAGCCCCGGCAGCCCGGGTTACCTCGCGACCCTGGGTGTCGAGTACCAACGTGGTCGGCGTCCGCAATACGTTCAGCCGCCGGACCAGATCCAGGTGCTGCTCGGCGTCCACCTCGAGGTGGGCCACTCCGGGTACCACCTGGGCGATCTCCGCGAGCGTGCGTCGAGTGGCCCGGCAGGGCGCGCAGAAGGCGCTGGAGAACTGCAGCAGTGTGGCTCGCTCGCCGAGTCGACCGGCGAACCCGGTCCCGGCGAGCAGACTCACCGGATCGTCTCCGGATCCCCCTGCCGCAGCGGCACCCCCAGCGATCTCAGCGTTCATGACGTTGCGCCGCGACCCGAACCTTCCATCGGTACGCAACCGCCAACCGCCGAATGTCAGAGCGAGCGCGGTGGCGACGATCAGAACCAGCAGGCCAGGGGTCATGTGATGTCCAACGTCGTGCAGGGGCTCGGTGTTCCGGACATCCGGTCCTCACCCGCCCGCGAACGGGGGCAGCATCTCCACGTGCTGCCCCGCACGGACCAGTACGGTCGCCGGGTCGGCCGAGCCCACGGGCAGGTCGTCGACGAGCACCGAGCAACTCGCCACCACCCGGGCCAATCGGTCGCGTGATGTCTCGCCGACTCGGTCCAACACCTCCTCGCGCAGCCGCACCAGATCGATCGGCTCGGGGGCCGGGATCGACATCAGCTCCGTACCGGCCGCCTCCCGGGCACCCGCCCAGAAGCGGACGGTGACGCACATGTTCTCCATAGAACGTTATTCTGGGCCATCCATGGTCGACGATGGGAGGCGCGAGTGAGTGCCCTGTTGTTGCTGACCAGCGCCCTCCAGCCCTCGGTCGAGGTGCTTCCCGCCTTGGCCCTGCTGGGTCACTCGGTGAAGATCCTGCCCGCTGAGGGCTCCGCACTCGTGAACGCACCCAGCTGCGATCTGCTGCTCGTGGACGGCCGTCAGGACCTGGCCGGGGCCCGCGACCTGTGCCGACTGCTGATCACCGTGGGCTCCGAGGCGCCGGTGCTGTTGGTGGTCACCGAGGGCGGGTTGGCCGTGGTCGCCCATGACTGGGGCATGGACGATGTGGTGCTGCACACCTGTGGACCCGCCGAGCTGGAGGCTCGGATCCGCCTCGCCGTGGGCCGTGCGAACAGCGCCCGGGACGAGGACGACCCGGAGTCGCACCTGATCCGATCGGGTGACGTGGTGGTCGACGAGGCCGGTTACACCGCTCGGATCGGTGACCGTTCGCTCGACCTCACCTTCAAGGAGTTCGAGCTGTTGAAGTACCTGGCCCAGCACCCCGGCCGGGTGTTCAGCCGGCAGCAGTTGCTCAGCGAGGTCTGGGGGTATGACTACTTCGGCGGTACCAGGACCGTGGATGTGCACGTCCGCCGACTCCGGGCGAAACTCGGGCCGGAGAACGAGACCCTGATCGGCACCGTCCGCAATGTCGGCTACCGGTTCGTGCTCCCCGCCCCGGTCGGCCAACCATCCGTGTCCGAAGTGGAGGCATGATCCCGCATGATCACCCCTGACCAGGCCGCCGAGATTCTCGCTGTGGCCGATCTGGCCGCAGGCACGGACGACACCGACCCGCTCGATGAGTTCGCCCGGATGACCCTGCGCAATCGCCCGGAGACGGTCACCGCGGCGCTGGAGCCAGCCGGCTTCGCGATCGGTTATGCCGGCCAGGTCGCCGTGGTGGTGGAGCCCTCCGCCCGAGGCCGGGGTATCGGTACCAGCGCCGCCAAGACGTTGCTCGACGCCCTCGGCAGCGGACCGCTGGAGGCGTGGAGTCACGGTCACCAGCCGGCCGCGGCACGGCTGGCCACCCGCTACGGGTTCGCACCGGTCCGGGCGCTCTGGGTGATGCGCCGCCCGCTCGCCGACGCGCTGCCCGAACCGAGGCCCCGGAACTGGACTCTGCGTGGCTATCGCCCGGAGGATGCTCACGATCTGCTGCGGATCAATGCGGCGGCCTTCGCCGATCATCCCGAGCAGGGTGCGATGGACGATTCCGACCTGGCGATGCGGATGGCCGAGGACTGGTACGACCCCGCCGATCTACTGGTCGCCGAGCGCGACGGACGGCTGCTCGGCTTCCACTGGACAAAGCGGCATTCGGAGACCGAGGGCGAGGTCTACGTGGTCGGGGTCGCCCCCGAGGCCCAGGGTCTGGGACTGGGCACCGCGCTCACCCTGGCCGGGCTGAAGCATCTGGCTGCCCGCGGAATCACCGACGTGCATCTGTATGTGGAGTCGGACAACGAACCCGCGATCGCGGTCTACCAGAAGTTGGGTTTCACCCACGTCGCGGCCGACACCCACGTGATGTACCGCCGCCCCTGACTCGCCGTCACGCCCGTTCCTAGAGAATCGGATGACGCGCGCGGTGGCAAGGCGCCGGGGCGAAGGCGATCTTGGGAGCGGAGCGATCGCCGAGCCTCGAGCAACGCGGCCAACGCGCCGTCACGCCGGTTCTCACCCACGGTTGGGGCGGAAATGGAGTCCTACCTCCGGATCCACCAGCACCTCCTGAGCGGCCGGCATCCCGTCCACCTCGAGTGCGGCGTCGATCGCGACGTTGCGCTTGAGCACCGCCAACGCGATCGGCCCGAGCTCGAAGTGCCGCGCTGAGGTTCCGACGAACCCGACCGTCTTGCCCGCGACCGTCACCTCGGCGCCCGACACCGGGAGTCGGTTCTCGGAACCGTCCAGATGCAGCAGGGTGAGGCGGCGGGGCGGGCGTCCCAGAGTGTGTACCCGGGCCACCGTCTCCTGACCCCGGTAGCAGCCCTTGTCGAGGTGCACGGCAGCCAGCGGTCCCTCGCCCACCCAGGTGGTCTCGTTGGGAATGGTGCGAGCGTCCGTGTCGAGGCCGAGCCGGGCCTCACCCCGGGCGATCCTCAGCGCCTCGTAGGCCCAGAGGCCGGCGGCCGGACCGGCCGCCTCGGCGTAGTCGAGCAACTGCTCGCGCAGGATCAGGTCGTAGGAGCCCGGTTGACTGGCCCGCCAGGTCACGGCCAGGTCCTCGGGCTGGGTGACCTCCACCCGCAGCATGAACCGCATCGAGTCCAACCAGGCGGCCAGCGCCGGCCCGCGTCCCGGCTCGGTATGGGCGGTGAAGGACTCACCGTCATCGACACCGACGAAGGCATGCTCGACATGACCGTTGGGGCTGAGCAGGAGAGCTCTGGTCCACACCCCGGGGGTCAGGTCGGTGAAGTACTGGGTGGTGAGCGAGTGCAGCCAGCTGAGCCGATCCACCCCACTGATCCGCACGATGTCACGGTGCGAGAGGTCGACGAACCCTTCGCCCGCACTCAGAGAGCGCTGCTCGATATTGAAGTTGCCGTAGTGCGCGGCCACCTGCGCGTCCACGCCGTCACCGGCCACCGCACCAGGCAGGGCAAGCAATGGCGAGGGCAGCTTGGCGGCGGCGATCTGCGCCACCTCGGCCTGGCTGGGGGCGCCGTCGGTTCCGAACGGATTCACGCTGATCGATCCTCTCGTGCCACCCGCTCAGGCAGGAGGCTTGCTCTGCTCGTTCGCCCGGCTGTGTGCCTGGCTGTGCGCATGATCTGCGTCACCGGCCACCTCGGCACAGTTCTCACAATGCCCGAAGATCGCCAGGTGACCTACATCCACCACGAAGCCGTGCTCGGTACGCAGGGTGTCGACCAGATCGGCGACCACATCTGGTTCAACCGATCGCACCCGCTGGCATTCCCGACAGACCAGATGGACGTGCTCGTGCCCGGTCACCGCATGGTAGGTCGGTGCCCGGTCGGTCAGGTGCGTATGTTTGACCAGCCCGAGATTCTCCAGTACCTCCAGATTGCGGTACACGGTCGAGGTGTTGATGCCCACCTCGCGCACCTCGGCGGCCACGTCCTCGGGAGTAGCGTGTCCCAGCTTGAGCACCGCGTCGAGAATGAGCCGACGTTGTGGGGTGAGCCGGTACCCGCTCCCCCGCAATCGTTCGGCCAGTTCGTCATTCATGGGGTGGTTCATCAGGCCCGCTTGAGTCGAGCCCACAGATGTGGTTGCAGGGGCTGGCCCACGGCTGCCATGTCGTAGGCGTAGAGCAGATCGCCCTCGACGTTGCCGTAGAGCCGCTTGCCCCCGCCAACCTCTTTGGCGGTCTCGGTACGCAGTACCGCGTCGGTGACGAGATCCAGTTGGCCGTTCTCGGCGCTCCCCATCCACAGTTCGCTGATCCCCGAGGAGTGGGTCAGCAGGAACTCCACCCTGCCCGGCTCGGGGCAGCGCAGGAATCCGGTCTCGATCGCGGCGTCGCGTACCTTCTCGCCCGCGTCGTCGGTGAGCCACGAACGGGCCATGTAATGGAAGAAGGGCCGACCGTCGTGGGTGAAGATCAGTTCCTGGCCGTAAGTGAACTTCTCGATCGTCGGGTAGTCACCGTGACCGTTGCCGCGCCAGGTGCCGAGCAGCCAGGCCACCGGGCCGCAGTTGGGATGCAGGTCGGAAGGGAGCTCGAAGGCCATGGTCGGAGTCTAGTCGGTGTCCTCGTAGGCTACCGATATGAGCCGCTCCCTGCTGATCAAGCTCGCCTCCGGTGCCGAGGACCCCGAGCGCGCGAACCAGGCCTTCAACGTGGCCGCCGCCGCGGTAGCGATGGGAGCCGAGGTGAGCCTCTGGCTGGCCGGGGAGTCCGCCTGGTTCGCGGTCCCGGGCCGTGCCGAGACCTTCGAGCTCCCACTGTCCACCCCGCTGCCGGACCTGCTGGCCGCGGTCCTGGCCGGGGGCGAGGTGGTGGTGTGCAGTCAGTGCGCGGCGCGGCGTGGACTGAGCGGCGAGGACCTGATCGAGGGCGCGACGATCGCCGGCGCGGCGGTCTTCGCCGAGCACGCGCTGCGCGACGGGGTCCAGGCGCTCGTCTACTGAGCGCATCGGGTGCGGCCTCTCAGCCCGACGACGGGCTCTGCTCGGGGATCTGCCATGGGATCTGCCATGGACTGGGCGACGGGCTGGGATCCAGCAGGTGACTGGGAACCATGCTGGGATCGATCCGGCGGATCTTGTCGTTCGCCGGGACCCCGCAGGATGCCAGCGCCAGGGTGAGGGCCACGGCCGACACCGCAGCCCCGACCCGGTAGGTCACCCTGCTGAGCACTGCCCCGAGCCGTGCCGAGGTGAGCGGGATGGTCGTATTCCTCACGGGGCGGTCTCCTCTGTGGTTGCCCCGGTCGCCAGCGGCAGGGTGAACACGAAGTCGGTGCCCCGCGGAGTGTTCGGCCGGCACTCGACCCGGCCGGCATGCACGGCGGCGGCGCGGGCCACGATACTCAACCCCAAGCCGCTACCGGCGCCACTGCCTCGGGCCCCGATCCGGGTGAACCGTTCGAAGATCCGCTCCCGGTCCTCCTCCGGAACACCGGGCCCCTGGTCCTCGACGTGGATCTCCACGTCGTCGCCGACCCGGGCCCGGCGGATCGCGGTCAGGCCGCCGGCGTGTGCCTTGGCGTTGCGGATCAGGTTGGACAGGGCCCGCCGGATCTGCAACTGGTCGACCTCCACCTCGAGACCGTGCAACTCGCCGGGAATCTGGATCAGATCGGCACCGATCTGGTGTTCTCGCGCCACATGGGCGACCACATCGAAGACCGACACCGTCTCGCGCTCGGAGGTGCCGGTCACGCTGTCCAACCGCTCCAGAGCGATCAGATCCTCCAGCGCCTGGCGGAAGCGAACCAGCTCGGTGTCCATGATCGACACCACGGTGCGGGAGCGTTCAGACAGTTCTGGTGCATGCTGGAGCACCCCCAGACTGGTGGTCAGGGTGGCCACCGGAGTACGAAGCTCATGACTCACGTTGGCCGCGAATCGCGCGTCGTGCTCGATCCGACCCACCACGCCCTCGACCATCGTGTTGAAGGAGTTCACCAGCACCGACAGGTCCCGGTCCGGGGTGGCCGGTAGCCGGGTGTCCAACTCCCCCGCCGCGATCCGGGCGGCCGCTGTGGCCACATCGTTGAGGGGCCCCAGGACCCGGCGTGAGGCGAACCAGCCGAGCACGATCCCGGCCGCGGTGGTGACCACCGTCGAGATCACCAAGGCGGTCTCGATCGTGGTGAGTGTCGACTGGAGCTTGCGGGCCCCTACGATCTCGTAGTATTCGGCGCCCACCGACGGCAGTGGTATCCCCACCACACCGGCGGGACTCTTCGTCGCGGAGGTCCAGCTGAAGGCCACCGATCCGGCGCGCACCACGGGTATCACGTGCCGGATGGGCCGCCGCCTGGTACCGCTCGGTGCCGAATACCATTGCTCCCCGACCCGCACGTGGATCCTGGCGTGCGTGGCCGCATGCACGGCGTCGAGGCTGGCCTGAATATCGGCACCACGGCGCAGAGCACTGTGCACCCTGGCGGCATCGTTGTAGCTCTGCCGTAGTGCCGACGACTCGCGCTGCTCGACGGTGTAGTGCCGAACGGACAGATAGGTGATGGTGGCGAATAGCAGACTGATCAGCAGCCCACCCGCGGCGAAGGTGAAGAGCACCAGAGCGCGAAGTCCGCGAGTGGACAGCAGTCTCATCAGGCCAGGTCCAGCCGATATCCGAGACCGCGGATCGTCTGCACCAGCCGTGGGGTGCTGGGGTCGATCTCGACCTTGGTCCGGAGCCTGCGGATATGAACGTCCACGATGCGCTCGTCACCGAAATGGCCATCCGTCCAGACCTGCTCCAGCAGTTGGCTGCGACCGAGCACCTGGCCGGCGTTCTGACACAGCGCGACCAGGAGCCGGAACTCGGTATGGGTGAGATGGACGATCGTCTCGCCACGTCGCAGCTGGGCCGCCAACTCGTCGAAGACCAGTGGCCCATGAACCGAGTCGAGTACCTGAACGTCTCGGGATCCGGCCGATTCGGTGTCGGCTATCCGCGGCCGGCGTAGGGCCGCGCGCAAGCGGGCCTGCACCTCCTCGACGTCGAAGGGCTTCTTGACGTAGTCGTCGGCGCCCGATTCCAGAGCCTGGACGACATCGGCGGTCCGGTCCCGGGCACTGATCACGATGATCGGAGCCGTCGACTCGCGCCTGGCGCGCCGGATGAAGGTGAAACCGTCGATGCCGCCGAGCATCAGGTCGACGAGCATGACGTCGACCGGGGCCTGGGCCAGCCGGGCCAGACCCACCTCGGTTCGCTCGGCTTCAACGACTTCGTAACCGTCCTGCTCGAGCATCAGCCGCAGCGAGGTTCGCAGTCCGTCATCGTCCTCAAGAATGAGTACGCGGGTGGTCACCTGGCCCATAGTGCCAGCACGCGGTTGCGCCGGCAGAACCGCCGAGCCTGACCACCGGCGATTGTCATGCGATTGCAAAATGAGTGACATAGCCGCGCAAAGGTCACTGATCAGGCTGAAGATCATGGATCACGTCACCCAGCCGGCTGCCCTTCTCAGCGGCGGGAAAGTTCTGCACATCGGCTACCCCAAGACCGGAACCACGGCACTTCAGTCAGCACTGCACCTCAGCCGATCCGAGCTCGAGGCACAAGGAACCCGCAACGCGGCACCCCAGCGGAGTCGTCACCCGCATGCCGGCGCCCGGTTCGCCACTGGCAAGCCTCTGGCGCACAAGGTCGACAAGGGCGGACCCGAGTGGGATCGGGTCGCCCGCCGTTTCCGATCCTCCACGGCTCGGACCACGATTCTGTCCAGCGAGGCCCTCTACCGTGCTCCCCAGGACCAGGTTCGAGCCATCGTCGACGACCTGGGCGGTGACGTCCAGGTGGTCGCCACCATGCGCGCATTCGCCAGCCAGTTGCGCTCCCGCTGGCAGCAATCCTTCCTCAGCGGCGGTCAACGCACCTTCGATGACTGGGCGACCTCCCGGCTCTCGGACCAGGAGTGGCTCTATCGCAACGGGCCGCAGCATGTCATCGACAGCTGGGGACCCGTGGTCGGGGAGGAACGGATCCTGTTCATGATCTCCGATCTGCAGGACCGTGACCTGCTCTTCCGGCGCTTCGAAACGCTCCTCGGTCTGACCGAGAAAACCCTGAGAGCTCCGACGATCGACAACGCGGCGCTGTCGGCCACCGGCTCGGAGTTCCTGCGCCAACTCAATAGCATCGACCCATCCAGGCGTTCCGACCCAACGTCGGTACGGGCCGACATTCTGCGCCGCGGAGCGCGCCGGGTCCAACGTGATCCCGGGTTGTCCCGCGATCGAGTGCGGGTCCCGAAATGGGCTGCGGAGCGAGCCAACGAGATCGCTCAGGACTGGGTGGGCCAGCTCCAGGCTTCGTCCACGGTCGTCGTGGGGCGCCTGAAGGACCTGGTCATCGACGTTGATCGGCTCCCCGAACAACACGTCACCCCGCAGCAGATCGACATCAGCGAGGCCGCGTATTACACCCAACAGTTCTACCAGGGCGCGATGGCACACTACGAGGCCGCTGCTCAGACCGAGGCACCCCGGCCGGTAGCACCCGGACCCGCTGCACCCCGGCCTGAGGACCTGCCCGCCCGAGACCTGCTCGCGTTGTTGCGCGGCCGCGCCACTCGTCGGCTGTCAGGGTGGCCCCGGCGCTAGCGGACGTCACCTGCCGTTCACCCGGCGGTGCCATGCTGACTCACATGGCCTCCGTTTCCGACGTCCGCGCCGCCGCGCTGAGCACCCCGTTGACCACACCGCTGGGGCCGGACGACGATCTTCCCGCCGACCCTTCGGCCCATCCGGTCGAGGTCTTCGACGTGGATCCGCCCTACCTGCCGGATCCGGCCCAGGTTGCGGCCGTGGAGCAGTTCACCGACCGGTTCCTGGACCGCGAGATCTCCTGGCTGCACTTCAACCAGCGCGTTCTCGAATTGGCCGAGACCGAGGATCTGCCGCTGCTGGAGCGGGTCCGCTTCCTGGCCATCTTCGCTTCCAACCTCGACGAGTTCTTCATGGTTCGCGTCGCCGGGTTGAAGCGTCGTATCGCGGCCGGGGTGGCCGTACGGGCGGCGTCCGGGCTGATGCCGCGCGAAGTTCTCGAAGAGATCCTGACCCGAACCAGGAACCTGATGGAACGCCATGCGCAGGCCTTCGCCGATCAGGTGGTGCCGCAATTGCGTACCGAGGGGATCGAGCTGGTTCGGTGGCCGGCCCTGGAACGGGACGAACAGAAGATGTGCAAGAAGCTGTTCAAGGAGCGGATCTTCCCGGTACTGACCCCGCTGGCCGTCGACCCGGCTCATCCGTTTCCCTATATCTCGGGGCTCTCGCTCAATCTGGCCGTATTGTGCCGGGACCCGAAGACCGACACCGAGCACTTCGCCCGGGTCAAGGTCCCGCCGATCTTCCATCGCTTCGTCCCGCTGGGCAATCAACGATTCGTGCCCATGGAGGACGTGATCGGTGCCCATCTCAAACGACTCTTCCCGGGGATGGAGCTTCTCGCCTCGCACACCTTCCGGGTCACCCGTAACGAGGACCTGGAGGTCGAGGAGGACGACGCCGAGAACCTGCTCAAGGCGCTCGAGAAGGAACTGCTGAGACGTAAATTCGGCCCAGCGGTACGGCTGGAGGTCGAGGAGAACATCTCTCCCGCCGTCCTGGAGCTGCTCGTCTCCGAACTCGGCGTCCAGGACTCGGAGGTGTTCCGGCTGGCCGGTCCCCTGGACCTGCGCGGTCTACACGACATCGCCGACCTGCCGCGTGAGGATCTGCAGTACCCGGCGTTCGTACCCACCACGCACCCTCAACTCGCCGAGAAGGAGTCCGCCTCACCGGTCAACGTCTTCGAGGCGGTGCGGCGCACCGATGTGCTGCTGCACCACCCCTATGACTCCTTCGCCACCTCGGTTCAGCGATTCGTCGAACAGGCCGCGGCCGATCCGCACGTGCTGGCGATCAAGCAGACCCTGTACCGCACCTCGGGTGATTCCCCGATCATCGATGCCCTGGTCGACGCGGCCGAGGCCGGCAAGCAGGTCCTGGTCATCGTCGAGATCAAGGCCCGCTTCGATGAGCAGGCCAACATTCGATGGGCCCGCAAACTGGAGCATGCGGGCTGCCACGTCGTCTACGGCCAGGTCGGCCTGAAGACGCACTGCAAACTGTCGATGGTGGTACGCGACGAGCCCGAGGGGATCCGCCGCTACACCCACATCGGCACCGGCAACTACAACCCCAAGACCGCACGGGTGTACGAGGACCTGGGTCTGCTGACCGCCAACGAGGCGGTCGGTGAGGACGTGGCGAACCTGTTCAACAACCTGTCCGGGATCAGCCGCAACGCCACCTACGAGCAACTGCTGGTCGCTCCCGACTCGGTACGCAGCGGACTGGTCGAGATGATCCACCGGGAGATCAGCCATCACCTGGCCGGGCGGCCCGCCCGAATCCGGATCAAGGCCAACGCGATCGTGGACGAGGAGATCATCGATGCCCTGTATCTGGCCTCCCAGTCCGGGGTCCCGGTGGAACTGCTGATCCGCGGCATCTGCGCACTGCGACCCGGGGTTCCCGGGCTCTCGGAGACGATCCGGGTGCGTTCGGTGCTGGGTCGATTCCTGGAGCACAGCCGCGCCTTCACCTTCGACAACGGCGACGATCCGCAGGTGTTGATCGGATCGGCCGACATGATGCACCGCAACCTGGACCGCCGGGTCGAGGTACTGCTCCGCATCCCCGAGGGCGACAACGGCCGCAAGGTGACCGAGCTTCTGGACCTGGCCTTCGATCCAGAGACCAGCGCCTGGGAGTTGGGCCCCGATGGCGAGTGGACCCACCGAACAGGTATCCGGCACCTCCAGAGCACCCTCATCGAACGGCAGCGACGACGTCGCTGACGCCTGAATCCAGCAACGCCCTCGCGCGGGCACCGGCTCCGGGCATTCGGCTCTCCCCTGCCCGAAGGCCACCCGTTCACTCGCCGTTCATCTGGCATTCACCTTGCGGTGGTGTCCGATGCTCGCCGATAAAATCTTGCCCCTCCCTCGGTTGCGCACCCAAGGCTCCCACCCCCTAGCATGAGCATGTTCTGATCCCGCCCATCTGGAGTTCTTGTGGCGTTCAAGTTCCGTCCCGTAGACGCATCGTTCTACGACATGTTCGCTCAATCGGCCAAGCACCTCGTACTGGGTGCTGGTCTGCTGGCGGAGATGCTCAACGACAACACCAACCGTGAAGACATCGCGCGTCGCATGCGGGAGACCGAGCACGCTTGCGACGAGACCACCCACGCGATCGTCAAGCAGGTCAACAGCACCTTCGTGACACCGTTCGACCGTGAGGACATCTACTCGTTGGCCAGCGGCCTGGACGACGTGATGGACCTGATGGACGAGGCGGTGGACTGGATCCTGCTGTACGAGGTGGCCGACATTCCGGCCACCTTCTCCGAACTCGTCGAAGTTCTACAGCGCTGCGCCGAGGTGACCGCCGAGGCGATGCCGAAGCTGCGCTCGATGGCGGATCTGGAGGACTACTGGATCGAGATCAACCGGCTGGAGAACTCCGGTGACCGCTCCTACCGCAAGATCCTGGCCAGTCTGTTCAGCGGCCAGTACGAGACGCTGGAGGTCATGAAACTCAAGGACATCCTGGAGTCACTGGAGGGCGCGATCGACGCGTTCGAGACGGTGGCCAACACCGTCGAACAGATCGCGGTCAAGGAGTCCTGAGCGGCGTGGAACTCGCGATCATCATCGCGGTAGTCGTCGTCGCTCTGATCTTCGACTACACCAACGGCTTCCACGATGCCGCCAACGCGATCGCCACGTCGGTGTCCACCCGGGCACTGACCCCCCGGATCGCACTGGGGATGGCGGCGATCATGAACTTCGTCGGCGCCTTCCTGGGTCAGCAGGTGGCCCACACGGTCTCGGATGTGATCGACCCCGGCGCCGGCACCCATGCCCTGACCATCGTCATGTGCGGCCTGTTGGGCGCCATCGCCTGGAACCTGATCACGTGGTATTTCGGGCTCCCCTCCTCCTCCAGCCACGCCCTGATCGGTGGGCTGGTGGGGTCGGCGCTGGCCGCCAGCGTGTATGTCAACTGGAGCACGGTGATCGACAAGGTGGTGCTGCCGATGATCATCTCCCCGATCGTCGCCTTCACCCTCGGTTTCGGCGTGATGCTGGCCATCATGTGGATCTTCCGCCGGGTCAACCCGCACAAGGCACACCGTGGGTTCAAGTTGGCCCAGACCGCCTCGGCCGCCGCGATGGCTCTGGGACACGGCCTGCAGGACGCGCAGAAGACGATGGGCGTCATCTTCCTGGCGCTGCTCGCCGGGAACCATGTCTCCGCCGGTCAGGACCTGCCACTGTGGGTGATCTTCGCCGCTGCCGGTGCCATCTCGCTCGGTACCTGGTCGGGTGGCTGGCGGATCATGCGGACCCTGGGTCGACGGATCATCCACCTGGACCCGGCCCGCGGCTTCGCGGCCGAATCGGTCGCGGCCGGTGTCCTCTACTCGACGGCCTACGTCTTCGAGGCACCGATCTCGACCACGCACACGATCACCTCCGCGGTGATGGGCGTGGGTGCCACCAAGCGACTCTCCGCGGTGCGGTGGGGCGTGGCCAAGTCGATCGTGGTGGCCTGGGTCCTGACCTTCCCCGCGGCAGGCGCCGTCGCCGCACTCAGCTACGGGATCGCGCACTTCTTCCTACCGTGATCCGTCGCGGGTAGAAGGGGCGTCCTATTGGGCGCCCCTTCTGCATTGCGGTACATCGCTTGGACCCGGAGCCGACCGCGTATCGGCAGGACCACCGAGGAATCACGCTCTATATATGATAGCCAAATTCGACTAAGGTCGTGTCGACCCGTTGCTCTTCACTGGGAGACTCGATGCCCGCACCCCCTTCTTCACGCCATCTCCGATCCGTACTGACCGCCTGTACCGGACTGATCGGCGCCATGCTCTTGGTCCCGGCCAGTCACGCGGCAGACGGGCCGGCGGCCAACTTCACCCGCCTCAACGTCGACACCGCGATCCAGGGAGCCTCCTTCACCTCGGTGGGCGAGGTATTTCCTGGCGAAAGCAATATCGTCACCTCCGGCTTCGGCCCTCTCGGCATGTACGGGATGCCCGCCGGCGGCGGCACCGTGCAGGTCTACCGTCCACGAGCGAGCCTGTCGGACTGGCGCAAGACAACCGTCTTCGATGCGAGCGCCGAGATCGTCTTTCCGAACCGCCCCACCATCGCCGACGTCAACGGGGACGGTCGTCCCGACGTGATCGTGCCCTCGGGATACTTCTTCGACACCAACCCGCAACTCCCCGCGACCCAGAGTCGTGGAGCGATCACCTGGTGGGAGAACACCGGCACCGACGGATCCGGGGCCGCCCTCCCCTTCATCCGACACGACGTGATCACCGGCCAGGCCGGCTCCTACCACGGGGTCGAACTCGCCGATCTGGATGCCGATGGGATCAAGGACATCGTATCGACCAGTGAGGAGGGCAAGGTCCCCAGCGACACCACCGACGACACGGTCCAGCTTCAATTCTTCAAGGGCCGCAGCGACCACACCTTCGAGGCTCCGGTCACTCTGAGCACGAATGGCGGCAGCCTGCCGGTCGTCCAGGACGTGGACGGTGACGGGCGACTCGACCTGGTCAGCGCTCAGTACTTCGGGCGGGGCGCGGCCGAGGCGAACGAGCCCACCTTCATGTGGTTCCGCCAAGTCGGTGACACCAGCGCCGGGCTCACCCCGGCGAACTTCGAGCGGCACACCATCGCGACCCTGCTGGAGGCGGGTCTGGGATTCCAGATCCGGCCGGTGATCGGATTCCGGAAGCCCGGCAAGGTGTCGTGGATCGGTACCAACCACATGAACCGGTGCGCCCAGCCCTACATCCCGATCCCGGAGATGGTGATGGAGTTCGTCCCGGGCAACGACCCCGAGGCACCGTGGCAGACGACGAATCTCGCGGTCCCCAGCACTCCGGCCGACGATCCGCTCGCCTGCGATGCCGCCTTCAAGGCCGGCGACCTGCTGTTCCACCCGGGGGACGAGATCACCTCGCGGGCGACCCAGGGTCAGGCCGCTCCGGGAGTCTTCGGGTATGGCGACGTGGACGGTGACGGCGACGTGGACCTGCTCGTCTCCGGTGACGGCGATCGGCGGCTGTTCTGGATCGAACAGCGTAGCGATGGATCCACCACGCTGCGAACGTTGACCGCACCCGGGGAGGAGTTCGGCCAGGCAGGCGGCGCGGTAGTGACCGACCTCGACGGCGACGGGCGCGCCGAGCTCGTCTTCAGCTCCTTCGACCGCAACACCCTGGCCGTGTGGAAGCGCACCGGCGGCGGCCCGTTCGTCCCTCCCACCGGACCCGGCGTGAAGCCGGGCCCGGCGAAGAGCACGACCACCGTCTCGACCCTGCGGGTGACGCCCGGCCGTACCCGGGTACGCGCCGGACACCGGGCGGTCTGGAAGATCCGCCTCAAGGCCGCTCCGGGCGGGCCGCAGCGCAAGGTGACGATTCGCTTCCTGCCCACGAAGGGCAAGTCGCGAAAGATCCGCGTGCTCACCCTGGCGCCGCGGGCGAAGAGAGTGCACACGGGTCGGCTGACGTGGCGTCCGACCCGGGCCGGTCGGCTGGAGGTCCGCTACTCGGGGGTCAAGGTGTCCTCCGTCTCGCGTGACACGGGCGCCACCCGACGGGTCAAGGTGCGGCTGCGCTGAGGGTCGAGCCCGATCGGATCCGGCCACGGCCGGTCGGGACGTGACGCATCGCCGTCGATGACCAGCTCATCGACGGCGATGCGGTGTCCGATGGCCCGGGTGAGCACTCGGACACGAGCCGGAGGGAGGATTCCTCCGGAGCCGGGTGGATCAGCCGAAGCGACCCGAGATATAGGCCTCGGTGGACTCGTTGTCCGGGTTGGCGAACATCTTCTGAGTGGAGTTGAACTCGACCAGATGGCCCGGCTCCCCGGTCGCCTTGAGGTTGAAGAACCCGGTCTCGTCGCTGACCCGGGCCGCCTGCTGCATGTTGTGGGTCACGATGACGATGGTGAACTCCTCCTTGAGTTCGTGGATCAGGTCTTCGATCGCCGAGGTGCTGATCGGGTCCAGCGCCGAGCAGGGCTCGTCCATCAGCAGGACCTCCGGCTCCACCGCGATCGCCCGGGCGATACACAGCCGCTGCTGCTGCCCGCCAGAGAGCCCCATCCCTGGCTTGCCCAGTCGGTCCTTGACCTCGTTCCACAGATTCGCGCCCTTGAGGGAGCGCTCCACGATCGCGTCCGCCTCGGCCTTCTTCAGCTTCTTGGAGTTGAGCCGGTTGCCGGCCAGCACGTTCTCGTAGATCGACATCGTCGGGAACGGGTTGGGCCGCTGGAAGACCATGCCGATCTGACGACGCACCGCCACCGGGTCGACGTTGGGGCCGTACAGCGACTGGCCGTCGACACTCACCGTTCCTTCGACCCGGGCTCCGGGGATCACCTCGTGCATCCGGTTCAGTGACCGCAGGAAGGTGGACTTGCCGCACCCCGAGGGCCCGATGAACGCGGTCACCGACTTGGCCCTGATCGTCATGTTGACGTCCTGAACCGCCAGGAAGTCGCCGTAGTAGATATTCAGGTCACGTATATCGATGCTCTTGGCCATGATTCTCTCCTCAACGCCCCGTCTTGGGGGCGAAGATCTTTCCGATGATGCGTGCGACGAGGTTCAGAACCATCACGATGAGGATCAGCACGAGCGCGCCTCCCCAGGCATACGAGAGTCCCTTCGGCGTCGACGTCGTGTATTGGGTGTAGATGAAGACCGGCAGCGTCATCATCCGGCCGTCGAAGAGGTTGGTGTTCACCGAGGTCGTGAAGCCGGCCACCACCAGCAGCGGAGCGGTCTCACCGATCACCCGACTGATCGCCAGCACCACTCCGGTGACGATCCCGCCGAGCGCCGTGGGCAGCACCACCTTGGCGATCGTGCGCCATTTCGGTACCCCCAGCGCGTAGGAGGCCTCCCGCAGATCGGTGGGCACCAGTCGCAGCATCTCCTCGGTGGACCGGACCACGGTCGGGATCATCAGCAGCGACAGTGCCACCGAACCGCCGAACCCGAACCGGACCTGCGGACCCAGGATCAGCACGAACAACGACAACGCGAACAGACCCGCCACGATGGAGGGGATTCCGGTCATCACGTCGATCAGGAAGGTGATCGTCCTGGCCATTCTGGAGCCCTTGGCGTACTCCACCAGATAGATGGCGGTGAAGATGCCGATCGGTACCGAGATGATCGCCGCGGCCGCGGTGACCAGTAACGTCCCCATCAGGGCGTGGTAGAGACCGCCCTGGGAATCGCCCAGCACATTGCGCATCGAGTAGGTCAGGAAGTCGATGTTGACGGCACCCAGCCCGTTGTCGAGCACCGTCCAGATCAGCCAGATCAGCGGGAGCAGCGCCACCCCGAAGGCGATCCAGACCAGTCCCGAGGCGAGTCGGTCTACGGCCGCCCGGCGGCCCTCGACGAGCGCCGACCAGATCGGCATGCCGACCAGGTAGAGCAGCACCGCCAGGAAGAGCGCCAGCGGGAGCGAGGCGCCCAGTACCCAGAGCAAGGCACCGGCGGCGGCAGCGATCAGCGTGGCCAGCGCGGTGGCGTGGCGAGGTAGCCGAGCCACGGTCAGTGAGGCCATCGGCTCCGTCGGGTTGTCTATCACGATGTTCACTTCGCGAGCTTCCTCTCGCCTCGTCCGGCGATCCAGCGGGCCAGGAAGTTCACCGCGAACGTGAACGCGAACAGCACCAGACCGGTGGCGATCAGGACCGCCTGCATATCGGGGGTCGATTCCTTGTAGTTGGAGGCGATATTCGAGGCGATGGTCGCTGGATTCTCACTGGAGATGATGTTCAGCGTGGTGATCGGCTTGGCCGAGAGCACCATCGCCACGGCCATCGTCTCGCCCAGCGCTCGTCCCAGCCCGAGCATGATCGCCGAGACCATCCCGGAGCGGGCATAGGGGAAGACCGCCAGCTTCACCATCTCCCAGCGGGTGGCGCCCAGGGCCAGCGCGGCCTCCTCGTGCAGCCGGGGGGTCTGGGCGAACACCTCACGACTGATCGCGGTGATGATCGGCAGGATCATGATCGCCAGCACCACGGCCGCGGTCAGCATGGAGCGGCCGGTGGCCGACGGTGGGCCGGCGAAGAGCGGGATCCAGCTGAAGTGGGCGTGCAGCCAGTCCTGAACCGGCACGATCCGGCTGGCCAGCACGCTACCGCCCCACAGGCCGTAGACGACCGAAGGCACCGCGGCGAGCAGATCCATCGCGTACCCGATGGGACCGGCCAGCCTGCGCGGCGCGTAGTGACTGATGAAGAGGGCGATCGCGATCGCGAAGGGTACCGCGATCACGAGAGCCAGGACCGCCGCGAAGGCGGTGCCGTAGATGAGGGGGCCGACGTAGCCGACGAAGGTCGTGGCGGGCTTGTAGAAGTGTGCGTCGACACTCAGCCCGGGGAAGCCTTCCACGGCGAGAAAGATGAACACCCCGGCCAGCGTGAGCATGATGATGAGCGCTGCTGAGGTGGCCAGGCCGGAGAAGACTCGGTCGCCGATGGCCCGAACAGCACGTGGCTGCTTTCCTCCGGGCACGGTCTTGGCGAGGTCAGTCACTGGTCTCCCTGACTGTTGGGCGGATTGCTGGTGGGTTGGTACTGACGTGCCGATACGGCGGCCCCTCGAGTCCTCGTGGGACCGCCCTACCGGACGTCATCGGGTCACTTGGCGCTGATCGCGTCGATCAGGCCCTTGGCCTTGTCGGCGACACCCGCGTCGAGCGGAGCCGAGCCGGCCTCCTGGGCCGCCGCGTCCTGGCCCTCGGACGAGACCGCGTAGGTCAGGTAGCCCTTCACCAGGTCGGCGGTCTTGGCGTCGGAGTAGTTCGAGCAGGCCAGCAGGTAGGAGACCAGCACGATCGGGTAGGCGCCGGCCTCGGTGGTGTCCCGAGCCAGATCGACGGCCATGTCGGTCGGGCCGACCCCTGCCGCGGCCGGAGAGATCGCGACGACCTTGGCTGCGCCCTCGGCGGTGGGCTCGTTGAACTCCTCACCCACCTGAACCTTGGCGACACCCAGCTCACCCGCGGCGGAGTGGTCGGCGTAGCCGATCATGCCGTCGCCGGCCTGGACTGCACCGATCACTCCGGAGGTTCCCTCGGCAGCCTCACCGCCCTTGATCTCGTTGGGCCACACACCATCCGGATCGAAGGTCCACTTGCCCTCGGCCGCGGCAGCCAGGTACTGGGTGAAGTTGTCGGTGGTGCCCGAGTCGTCCTGACGGTGCACCGGGGTGATCGCGGTACCGGGCAGGTCGACGCCCTCGTTCAGGGCGGTGATCGCCGGGTCGTTCCACTTGGTGATCTTGCCCGAGAAGATCTCGGCCAGCACCGGAGCGGACAGGTTGAGGCTGTCGACCCCCTTCAGGTTGAAGACGACCGCGATCGGGCTGACGTAGGCGGGGATCTGGATCACGTCGGAGGCGCACTGGTCCTGCGCCTTGGTCAGTTCGCCCTCATCGTCGCTCATCGCCGAGTCGGTTCCGGCGAAGGCGAAGGCACCGGAGGAGAAGTTCTCCCGCCCGGTACCGGAGCCGACCGGGTCGTAGGTGACGTTGACGTCGGGGTTCGCGGTCTGGAAGCCGGCGGTCCAGGCGGCCTGGGCCTTCTCCTGTGAGGAGGCGCCCCCGCCCGCGAGGTCACCGGCGAGGGTGGCTGCTCCGGTCGTCTCGGAGCCGCTGTTGGTGGCCTGGTCCGCACTCGTGTCGGACTCGTTGCCGGCTCCGCAGGCCGTCAGGGCCAGGGCGAGAACTGCGACGCCCGGAACAAGGGCCTTGCGGAAAGAAGTGCTCTTCACTTCGGTGTCTCCTGAGTCTTTCGATCTTCACGTTGACTCTTGGAGTGTGTGCGGCCCAAGTGACGCGGAAAGCGGACCATGGTGAACGGGCGATGAACTCGAACCAGCCGTTCGGCATCAACCCGGCCAGAACGAGACGGCCATCACGTGAACAAGCACCGGGATGCTTGACGACCCCGGGTTGTTCACCTTCGGCGAGCGCCGATCCGTCGGGCTCAGGAACTTCGCGGCGCCGCCAGCGTCTGGCTCGCCAACACCTTCCCGGCCCGGTGGTGCAGCACCAGAGCCGCCCCGGGATCCAGGCGGACATCGGCCACCCCCAGCGTTGCGAACACCTCGGGGAGGAGAGGGCGGTGGCTGCACACGAGGCTGTGGCCTCCTCGACCGAGCAGCTCGGTGACGAGCCTCCTCAGCCGTTCCCGATCGGCCCCCTCCTCGCTCAACAGATCGGTGAACGTGACATCGAAGCGCTCCGGTACCCGCCGCGCGCGCAGGAAGGGCGCAATGGTGGCGCGGCAACGAAGGCTGGTCGAACAGAGCACGTACTCGGGGGCGAACGCCGACAGGACGGGGACCAGCCGCTCCGCCTGGCGTTCACCGGCGCGGATCAGCGGGCGGTCCTGATCCGGTTCGTGCCACCGAGAGCGGGCCCGGGCCCGGGCATGCCGCAGGATCAGGAGGGTGTCGACTCGGCGAGGCCGACCACGGGCCTCGCAGAGCGTGTCTCGGTCATAGGGGTAGGTCAGTACCTCGAGGGCATCACGCCAGGGCACCCACCGAACCTCGTCGATCTCACTGCCGCGGGAGTAGCCGACCACCCGGTCGTCGCCGAGGACCCGGCCCGACCAGTAGTGCACCTGCTTGGTGCCCGCCTTGATCGGATAGTGCTGGTCGGCGAGACGCACCCCGAGCCGGACCCGCAGCCCGGTCTCCTCGGCGACCTCGCGCACGGCCGCCACCTCGGCGACCTCCCCCCGGTCCAGCTTCCCCTTCGGAAAGGACCAGTCGTCGTACTTGGGCCGATGCACCAACAGCACCTCCCCGCCGGGTCGGCCGACCACGACCCCGGCCGAGAGAACATGTCGGGCAGCGGAGACCGGCCGGGACGACGAGAACGTCATGCCCTCAGTGAATCAGGCGGTTCCCGCCATCCGTCAAACGCCCGGCACCCGCCGGGGGTCTCACCGGTGTCCTTCAGTCGCGCGGCGTCTCCCGGCCCGGGTCGATGCCGAGCAGCCGGTCGATCTGCTCAGGGGTGAGATGCTCATCGGACTCGGAGGCCGCGATCATCAGGGTGGTGGTGAGCTCCACCTCACCCATCAGATCGTCATCCTCGAGGGAGACGTCGAACTGGTCGCGCATCTCGATCTCCCATTCTTAGGTGAGCCGTGCCTGATGAGCCTCTGGAGGCTTTGGTGAACCTTGCCCGGTGGGGAACGGGCCAAACTGAGAACTTGGCCCCATCGTCGCAGAGCGGACGCTCCGCCGTCCCGCTTTACCGTTCCACTCTGCTCGGGCCGCCGCTCCGGGTCTGTCGGCGGGCATCCGAACATGACACGAGGCGCCACCCTTTCGGGTGGCGCCTCGTTCACAAACCTCGGGCAATGACTGCCCGAACCGTTCGGATCAGATCAGATCAGATCGCGCGAACGTTCTCCGCCTGGGGGCCCTTCGGGCCCTGGGTGACGTCGAACTCAACCTTCTGGTTCTCGTCCAACGACTTGTAGCCGTTCGACTGAATGGCCGAGTAGTGCACGAAAACGTCGTCGCCGCCGTCCTCCTGTGCAATGAAGCCGAAGCCCTTCTCAGCGTTGAACCACTTCACGGTGCCCTGAGCCATTTGCTCATACTCCTTCGTCGGGGCGAGAGTCGTCACTTCGACGACCCGCACCAGATGCGGGTGACACGTCGCTCCGACTCGTGAGTGCTACCCACGAAGTGAAACGCCGTTGGATCCCAAAACTCCGCTGGCGTCGACCTGCTGGAACTTGCACCTGTTGCATACGCGACCCTACCAACACTGCGCGCGTTGCCAAGAGGCACGTAGCAACTGGATTGATCAATTTTTACCGACTTCACGGTGAACGATGTGGTTCAACCCTGCAACAACCGTTCCCGAACCACTCTGCGCATCACCTTGCCGATCTGCGATCTGGGCAGATCCGCCACCTCGTGCACCTGCTTGGGTAAGGCGTACCGTGGCAACTTCTCGGCTCCGAAGCTGCGCAGCTCGGCCAGCGTCGGAAGTTCGACGCCGGGCTCCATCACCAGCACCACGGCCACCTGTTCGTCGTCCCCGTGCGGGACCCCGACCGCAGCCACATCCGCCACCCCGGGCAATCCCCGCAGATGCTCCTCGACCTGGGAGGGGTACACCTTGAAGCCGCCGACGATGATCATCTCCTTGACCCGGTCCACGAGTCGTACCCAACCGTCGGCCTCGACCACGACCACGTCTCCGGTACGCAGCCAGCCTTCGGCGAGCAGCTGACCCGCCGTCTCCTCGGGTCGGTTCCAGTAGCCGTCGAACACCTGTGGCCCGCGCACCAGCAGTTCCCCTCGGCGAGTACCGTCCTCGCCCGGGGCAACCTCTCGGGTCGGGTCGTCCTGATCGACGATCCGCATGTCGGTATTCGGGAACGGGACCCCCAGGGTTCCGGGACGGCGACTCGGTGCGCAGGGGTTGCCCAGCGCGATCGGGGCGCATTCGGTCATGCCGTAGCCCTCGATCAGCAGTCCCCCGGTGGCTTGCTCCCACCGCGCGACGGTACGGGCCGGGATCGGCATCGCCCCGGCGAAGCCGAGTCGGATCGAGGCCAACCCGTGGGCCGGCTTGCGCCGGGCGGAGCCGAGCGCATCGACGATCCGGTCGAACATCGGTGCCACACCCGCGATGAAGGTGGCCGGACGACGGCGCTGAGCCGCGATCACCGAGGCCGGATCGAAGTTCGGGAAGGCGACCAGGGTGGCACCGAGGTATCCCGGCAGAGTGAGCGAGAAGGTGAGTCCGAAGGCGTGGAAGAACGGCAGCACACCGAAGACGGTCTCGGTGCCCTCGGTGAAACCGGCCCAGGCCCGACCGTGCACGACATTGGCCACCAGGTTGCGGTGCAGGAGTCGGGCGGCCTTGGGCGTGCCCGTGGTACCGCCGGTGTACTGCAGCAGCGCCAGGTCCTCTCCCCCAGGTCGACCGCCCGGGTCCAGAGCGGACGCCCGAGCGAGCAGCTCGTGCCACTGGGGGGTCCCGGCCGGCACCGGTCCGTCGAGTGCGCGCTTCTTCTCCCGGGCCGCCGATACCGGCAGTCTGAGCAGCAGCCGCGCCGAGGCCGGCAGATCGGCGATGACGTCCACGGCGACCACCGTCTCGACCTCGCAGTGCGGCAGGGCCGCGATCACATCGGCCACACCATGACGCCACACCAGCACCGTGCCGGCGCCGGAATCGGCCAGCAGATGCTGCATCTCGGCAGCCGAATAGGTGGGGTTGAGCTCGACCACCACGGCCCCGAGCCGCAGCGCGGCGTGGAAGGCGACGACGTGGGAGGTGCAGTTCGGCAGGGCCAGAGCCACCCGGTCACCCGGCCCGACCCCGAGCGCGGAGAGCGCTCCGACGGCCCGGCCGATCTGCGCGTCCAACTGCGCGAAGGTGAGCGTGGCCCCCATGAAGTCGATGGCCACCCGATCGGGCCAGCGGGCCGCGGCACGCTCCAGTCCGGCGGTGACCGGTTCGTCGGGAATCGGCATCGTCACCGGCACTCCGGTGGAGTAGTGGACCTGCCAGGGGCGGGCCGGCAGCTCTGCTGGGGTGTGCTCGTGGGTGCTCATCACTGCCGATTCTGCTACTTGATGCGTGATCGTGGCTCGTGGACCCGCTGTGTCGCGCCGCCGGGACGGGTGCGGCGGGCTAGCCTGCACCAGATCCACCCGGTCTCGCCCCGGTTCTCGCCCCGCCGCCCCGCGTCCGCAGGAGGAGCCCGATGAGTACCCACGATTCGACTCTCGACGAACTATTCGACGCCCAGGCGGCGGCGCCGCGCCGACCGCGATGGCGACGCCGCCTGGTCACCATGCTGGTGGTCGTGGCCCTGCTGTTCGGGGGCATGTGGGTGGCCACCTGGGTGGCGAAGATACCGACACCGATCACCCTGGCGAAGCTCCTGACCACCGACCCCTCGGCCCAGGGCAGCCTGTTCGCGTCCCGTTCGGTGGCCGCTCCGGACCGGCCCCGTCGCTTCGAGGCCGCGGTCGGCCGGAGGCTTCCCCGGGACGTGCCTTGGAAGGGCGAGCGGATCGGGGTGAGGGACATGCTCGAACGTACCCACACGAAATCGTTCCTGGTGATCCAGAACGGGCGGGTAGTGAGCGAGCAGTACTTCGACGGCGTCGGTGCCGAGACCCGCCTGTCGTCCTGGTCGGTGGCCAAGTCGCTGATCTCGCTGCTGGTCGGACAGGTGATCGAGGCGGGCGATCTGGCCGAGAGCGATCGAATGGTCGATCTACTGCCCGACTTCGAGGTGACGGGCGACAGCGCCTACAACGACATCACCCTGCGGGACCTGCTCGACATGACCGCCGCCATCGACGTCGCCGAGAACTACCGGGAGTACTGGCCGTTCACCGGAACCGCTCGGTTGTTCATCTCCACCGATCTGAGGGCCTACCTCAGATCGCATCGCGAAGTCACCGACCTGCCCGGCACCACCGGCGACTACCGCAGCGTCGAGACTCAGATGCTGGCCCTGATCCTGAGCGAGGTCGAGGGTAGGGATGTGGCCACCCAACTGAGCGATCAGATCTGGCAGCCGATCGGCGCCGAGCACGACGCCACCTGGAGCCTGGATCGGGCGGGCGGGACCGAGAAGGGGTTCTGCTGCTTGAACGCCACCACGCGCGACTTCGCGAAGGTGGGCCAACTGGTGCTCGACGGCGGTCGGGTGGGCACCGAGCAGGTGGTTCCCGCTGCGTGGATCGAGCGGATCAGCACCCCGGCCCGCCATCGGGTCGACGAGTGGGGGTATTCGGCGCAATGGTGGCACCCGACCGGCAGCACCGACGACCTGGTCGCGATCGGCGTCTACGGGCAATACATCTACGTCAACCCGGCCACCGGCACCGTGATCGTCAAGCTCAGCGACCACGGCACCGAGCAGGACGAGCTGGACACCGTGGACGCTATGCGCGCGATCTCGGTGGAACTGGCCCTGCAGAGCCCGCCCGACCGCTGAGGGGGCACTTGTGTGCCTCCTCAGCTGTGGTCGATGAGGCACACAAGTGCCCCCTCACCCTCAGAAGGCGTGCAGGCCCAGGCTGCGGGCGGTCGAGGCGATGATCTCGGTGGCGCGCTCGGGGTCGTCGGCCAGATTCTCGCCGTAGCTCGGAATCATCTTCTCCAGGGCCGGACGCCACGCCTCTCGCTTCTCGGGGAAGCACCGGTCCAGCACCTCGAGCATGATGGGCGCGGCGGTCGAGGCACCGGGCGAGGCGCCGAGCAGTCCGGCGATGGAGCCGTCCGCCGCGGCGATCACCTCGGTACCGAACTGCAGCACGCCGCCCTTACCCGGGACCCGCTTGATCACCTGGACCCGCTGCCCGGCGGTGATCTTCTGCCAGTCGGCCAGGTCCGCGGCCGGATAGAACTGGCGTAGCGAGTCGAGCCGGGAGTTCTTGGACGCCAGCAACTCGGTGACCAGGTACTTCACCAGGCCGAGGTTGCGGAAGGCGACCTGCAGCATCGGGATCAGGTTGTGCAGCCGGACGGACTTCAACAGGTCGAACAGCGACCCGTGCTTGAGGAAACGCGGGGAGAAGCCGGCATAGGGGCCGAACATGATCGAGGGCTTGCCGTTGACCACCCGGGTGTCCAGATGGGGTACCGACATCGGCGGGGCGCCGACCGGCGCCTGACCGTACACCTTGGCGTGGTGACGCTCCACCACCTCGGGAGTCGTGGCACGCCAGAACTCACCACTGACCGGGAACCCGCCGAAGCCGCGGATCTCGTCGATCCCCGAGCCCTGCAACAGGGTGAGCGCCTGGCCACCGGCACCGACGAATACGAACCGGGCCTTGGCCTCGAAACGGAAGCCGATCTGGTCGCACTTGCCGCGCACCAGCCAGCCGTCGCCCTGCTTGAGACGGGTCAGCTTGCGGACCTCGACCCCGGGGTACATGTCCAGGGCACCCGCGTCGGCCAGGGGTTCCAGCATGTGCCGGGTCAAGGCGCCGAAGTCGACATCGCTGCCGGCCAGCGAGCGGGTCGCAGCGACAGGCTGGTCGGCGTGCCGACCATCGAGCAAGAGGGGGGCCCACTCGGCGATCACCGACGGATCGTCGGTGAACTCCATGCCGGCGAACAACGGGTGATCGGCCAACGCCTCGTAGCGGGCCTTGAGGTAGGTGACGTTGTCGGCGCCCCAGACGAAACTCAGGTGCGGGGTCGCGTGGATGAAGGACTCCGGCTCGGGGATCTGGCCGGACTCGACGAGGAAGGCCCACAACTGCCGGCTGATCTGGAACTGCTCGTTCACGTCGACCGCCTTGACGATCTCGACACTGCCGTCGGCGTTCTGCGGCGTGTAGTTCAGCTCGCAGAGCGCGGAGTGTCCGGTACCGGCGTTGTTCCACGGCCCGGATGATTCCTGGGCGACCTGCCCGAGCCGCTCCACCACCGCTATCCGCCAGGTGGGCTCCACCTGGTGCAGGAGAGTCGCCAGCGTGGCCGACATGACGCCACCGCCGATCAGGACCGCGTCGTACTGGTCGCCCGCCGGGTGCTTGGCCGAAACTTCGGCCCTGTCCTGCACAGCGGTACTGCCTTGGGCTGGGCGGTTCACGTCTGGTCTCCTCATCGGTTCACGTCCGCTGACCGGTCGGATGTCGGTCGCTCGTGAGCAGGCGCGCGCGGCTGCGCCGTCCGAACTCACCAAGCCATGATCGACCGTGCGAAGCACAGCCGATCCGGCACCCCGACACAGGGGGTCCGGGATGAGAGGTTGCTCACAGGAGACCGCTTGTGAGGCCCGGCATCGTCAATAGAACCCTTGATTTCCCGCCTCCGCGGCGGGTGCCGAAGCGCCGTATCCGGGGCATCGCCGATGCAGCGGCCTTCCCTATCCAGGCGCGCTCTGAGCACCACCCGTTCCTGATCACCGGCATGCTCCGCTACGCTGCACCCAACCGCAGCAGACACCGCCCTCAACCGACGGTCGACGCCGCGGCCGGGCTGCACCGGACCTGTGGGACTTCCATCCCCCGCCGATCCAGCCAGTCCCGGGCCGTTAGCTCAGTTGGTAGAGCACGGGACTTTTAATCCCTTGGTCCAGGGTTCGAGCCCCTGACGGCCCACAGATCGTCAGTTGTACCGCCAGGCACAACTTCCCGGTCCGCCTGCGCGGCGGGTCCATTCTGTCGTACTTTCTGGGCATGGCATCCAGGGAGTCCGCCGAGCCGGGGCCCGGTCGACGGCGCGCGGTGACCTCGCACCGAGGATCACGCAACCGGCGCCGAGCCGGGGCACCCCCGAGTCCCGCGGCCTCCCTGCTCGATCAGGACAGCGTGCCAACCGAGGTGCCGACTGAGCCGACCCTGGACGAGCAGATCGCGGACCTGCAACAGACCTTCGCCGACAAACTCGCCGCACCGCCGAGCGGCCGAGCGCTCCGGCGGGCACGACGCCAACCCAGCAGCCCGCCTCGCACCGACCCGACACCGGCCCGTCCGGTCCCCCGCCGGGTCGAGTTCACCCCGCGCCAGGCCACCCATCGCCTGCTCACGGCTCTGGTTCTCGCTGCCCTGGTCACGACCGGAGTCGCCGGCTGGATCGCCTGGCGGACCGGGTCACAGGTCGACATCGTGGTGGCCGGGATCTTCGGCGCACTGGCCCTGGTACTGACCAGCATCCGCGCCACCATCGTCCCGGTGCGACTGGTCATCGACGCTGGCCAGCTCACCGTCGCGAGGGGACGGGTGATCGAGGTGCACGACCTGACCAGCCGGTACAGCAGGATCCTGCTCCAGGGCGACCCTCAGACCAAGCAGTGGCAGATACTTCTCGAGCGCCCCGATGCCGCACCCACCGTGGTCGATCACGACGTCGTGGACGGTGCGGAGTTCGTACGGGTCGTGGAGTACTGGCGCCCGACACTGCGCTCCGGGTCACCGTTTCGCCCTGGTCCCTGACCTCGGCGGCCGGGCCGGGTCAGGTCCGCCAGAGCGGATCGAGAGGGTGGCTGCTCTACGATCGGGCCATGTCCGGATACATCGATGACGACACCACGGCCCACGAGCTCGAACGACAGACGGAGCTGTACACCGGTTTCACTACCAGCGTCCGCGAGCTGGTCGACGCCACGATCCGGACCGAGGCCGACCCTGACGAGATCCGGGCGGCTCAGGCCGAGATCGAGGCGATCACGGCTCGGCTCACCGCCAAGCAGCTCGACAGCTCCTATGGTGTGCGGTTCTCCTCCCACGGGTTCACCCGTCCTTGGGGTAATGCGGTGATGGGCCTGCGCAACCCCATCGCGCCCCCGTTGCAGATCACCAACGACCCGAGCGGGGCCGCCACCAGTCGGTTCCACCTCGGCGCTGCCTATGAGGGCCCGCCCGGCCTGGTCCACGGTGGCGTCTCGGCCCTGCTCCTAGACCAGCTCGTCGGCCAGGCCGCGGCAGCCGGCGGTCACCCCGGAATGACCGGGACCCTCACGGTCAAATATCACCGCGGCACCCCGCTAGGTGACCTGTACGGCAGTGCCCAGGTCACCGACGTCGACGGTCCCAAGACCTTCGTTCGCGGCGAGCTCGGCGACGCGGAGGGAGCCACGGTGACCTGCGAGGCCATCATGGTGCTGCCGCGCTGGGCACGCGAGAAGCTCGGAGACCAAGAGGCACCCCGCATGTTCGAGTGATCCCGACACGACGCAGGGCGCGGGCAGGGAGTCGACTCCCCGCCCGCGCCCTGCCCGTGTCACGTGCTCTCAGCCAGCGTCTCTCTCGGCGGCCGTGGCTGGAATCTTGTCGTCATCGGTATGCACCCCGCGCGAGTGGGTATCGGTGAGTCGGGACTCCTCCTCGGCCCGCGCCTCCAACTCCTGACGACGCACCTCCAACGCCGCGTCGTACTCGCCGGGCGGCGAGACCAGGTCGGCCGCACCACCCTGCAACTTGGCCAACGCGACCCGCGCGAAGATCTGCTGCTCGGTCGTGGTCCGCTCCGAGCGACCGCGGCCGAGGAAGGAGATCGTCCAGCGCAGCAGGGCCGAGATCCGGTGCTTGAAGCCGGAGAGGAAAAGCAGGTGCACGAAGAGCCACATGGACCAGGCCACGAAGCCGGAGAGCCGCATCTTGCCGACCATCGCCACCGCATTGAAGCGGCTGATGATCGCCATCGAGCCCTTGTCGAAGTACCTGAACGGCGGCTCCGGAGCCTTGCCCTTGAGCCGGTTGTCGATCTGCTTGGCCGTGTATTTGCCGCCCTGGATCGCCACCTGGGCCACACCGGGTAGATGGTCGAGGTTGATCATGTCCCCGAGCACGAAGACCTCGGGGTGACCGGGCAACGTCAGATCGGGATTGACCGAGATCCGTCCGGCCCGGTCCAGCGGGGCACCGGTCTGCTCCGAGAGGGTCTTCCCCAGTGGGTTGGCCTGGACACCGGCGGCCCAGATCTTGGCCACCGCCGGGATCCACTCGGTGGTGCCGTCCTTGAACTTGACCTCCAGACCGCGCTCGTCGACGTCGGTGACCATGGCGCCGAGCATCACCTCGACGCCCTTCTTCTCGAGCTCCCGCTTGGCCTTGGCGCCCAGTTTCGCGCCGAACGGCGGCAGCACCTGAGAGGCCGCGTCGACCAGGATCACCCGGGCCTTCTGGGTGTTGATCGAACGGAAGTCGCGTCGCAGCGTGCGATGAGCGAGCTCGGCGATCTGACCCGCCATCTCGACACCGGTCGGCCCGGCACCGACCACCACGAAGGTCAGCAGGTGAGTCACGTCGTCACCACGCTTGGCACCCAGTTCGGCGAGTTCGAAGGCGCCGAAGATCCGGCCGCGCAGTTCGAGAGCATCGTCGATGCTCTTCATGCCCGGTGCATGCTCGGCAAACTGGTCGTTGCCGAAGTAGGACTGGCTGGCTCCGGCCGCCACGATCAGGGTGTCGTAGCTGACCACGCTCTCGCGGCCCAGCACCTCGGAGCGGACCGTCTTCTTGTCCAGGTCGATGTCGGTGACCTCACCGAGCAGTACCTGGGCGTTGTCCTGGCGCGCCAGGATCTCGCGGGTCGGCGGCGCGATCTCACCCTCGGAGAGGATGCCGGTCGCCACCTGGTAGAGCAGCGGCTGGAAGAGGTGGCTGGTGGTCTTGGCCACCATCGTGATCTCCACGTCGGAACGCTTCAGATGCTGGGTGGCGAACAGCCCACCGAAGCCTGAGCCGATCACGACGACCTTGTGACGAGATGTCGGGGTTTCAGCCATGACGCAGCCTCCTCGAGCCCAAGCGCCGACGGGAACCTCCCACCGCACCGTTCCATTGTGGACCTTGGAGGACTCGCTTCGGGAACCCGGCCCTTAGTCTCGTGCATCACACTGATCCCAGTAGTCGGGACCGTCCGTCCGCTGGCCGGGGCCGGTTCGGCCGGCAGATGCTCGTCAATGAAGACGCGACCACGACACCCGCGCAAGGGCGCGGCAGAACTCCGGAGTTATCCGTACTCTTGGCCTCGTCGTCTACCCACGCTCGTTCGGTGACCGCGGTTTGACCGGGCGCCGACCGGGGTAACTGAAGGGAGTTCGCACCGACAGCACGACCGTCGACCCGGGCGTTCACCACTCACTGACGACCGGACCCCACGATCGGACTCGATCCCGGTTCCACGGATCTCCAGCACCAAGGACATCTGCAGTGCCTCTCAACGACCATCCGCTGCCTCTGGCGGCATCCGCGCGGGCCGTGGCCGACGCGCGACACTGGGTGGCCCGGGCATGCCGTGAGATAGGCCGCGAGGACCTGATCGAGGCCGCAGAGCTGGGCACCTCCGAGCTGGTCACCAACGCCCTGCTACACGCCGACCCCCCGTTCGCGGTCCAGATGCGCGGCACCCCCGAACATCCACGAGTAGAAGTCTCCGACGGCTCTCCCAAACCACCGGTGCCCCCTGGTTCCGGGCCGTTGGGCCTGGAGCCGTTCGGCGATCTGGGCGACGACCCGGCCCTGGATGCGCTGGACCTGGACGCCCTGCTCAACACCTTCGGTCGTGGTCTGGGCATGGTGGCGATGGCGTCGGTGGCCTGGGGCGCCTCGTTGGAGACCGACTCCAAGGTGGTCTGGTTCGAGCCGGCGGCCGAGATCAACGAGGACTCCGGCCCCGAGCCGATCATCCTCGAACCCGCGGCACCGGCCCGCCCCCCGGGGCCTCCGGCCGAGAGCCGTCCGGTCTATCTGCACGGGATCGATCCGGTGCTGTTCACCGCCCAGCGTCGCCAGTACGCCAACTTACGCCGGGAGTTGCGTCTCCTCTCCCTGGCCCATGAGGAGGAGTACCCGCTGGCCCGCGACCTGGGCGAGATGTTCGTCGCCTTCGAACAGCACTTCCCGGCCCGGCTGTTCACCGAGATCGAGGCACCCGACCTGCACGGTGACGGCTACCGCGACCTGGTTCTGCAACTGTCACCCGACGCCGCCGCCGTCTCGGCGACGATGCTGGAGATGTTCGAACTGGCCGACGCCTTCTGCCGCGCTCAACGTCTGCTCTCCCTGGCCCGCACCCAGGAGGTGCACGAGTTCCAGACCTGGTTCCTGGGGCAGGTGGTCGACCAGCTCTCCGGAGCCGTGCCACGCCCCTGGAGCACCGGCAACGGCACCGCCGCCGCGCATGTCGGCTGAAGGTTGCCGGCGCCGCGGGCCTCAGGCCCGCCCTCGGCCCACGAATCCGACCGGCGGATCAGGCGTAACCCAGATCGTGTAGTCGCTCATCGTCTATGCCGAAGTGATGGGCGACCTCGTGCAATACCGTGATCCGGATCTCGTCTCGCAGTTCCTCGACGGTGGCACACATCTGCTGCAGGTTGTGGCGGAAGATGAAGATCCGGGCGGGACCATAGGGATCGGTGTCGCTGCCCGGCGAGGTGAGTGCGACCCCCTCGTACAGACCGAGCAGATGTGGGTCGTGAGCCGGCGCCTCGTCCTCGATGAGCACCACCAGGTTGCGCACCCGTCGCGTCAACTCGCCGGGAATCTCATCGAGCGCCTGCCCGACGACCCGCTCGAACTCGTCCCGCTCCATCTCCACAGGCATATGGGAAGCCTATCGGGGCGTCCCTCCGGCCCACGTTCACCAACCGGTTCCAGGAACCATGGAGCATCTCGACGTCCCCCAGTAACGTGACGTACACCACGAATCGGAGAGGATCGTCATGCAGCGCACCGTGTTCAACGCCGACCACGAAGACTATCGCCGCACCATCCGCAGCTTCATCGAAGCCGAGGTGGCGCCGCAGTACGACGAGTGGTTCGCCGCCGGATTGGTACCTCGTGAGCTGTACCTCAAGCTGGGTGAGCTCGGGATGTTCGGCATCGAGGTTCCCGAAGAGTACGGCGGCGCCGGCATCGACTCGTTCAAGTACGCGGCGGTCGAACTCGAGGAGGCGAGCCGAGCGGGGGTCGTGCTGGGCAGCGCCGGGGTGCACGTGGCCCTGTGCCTGCCCTACCTGCTGCAACTCGGCACCCCGGAGCAACTGACCGGATGGATGCCGGGGTTCGTCTCCGGCGAGACCATGTACGCGATCGCGATGACCGAACCCGGTACGGGCTCCGACCTGGCCGGGATGCGTACCACCGCGGTCCTCTCCGAGGACGAGACGCACTATGTCCTGAACGGTGCCAAGACCTTCATCACCGGCGGCTACCAGGCTGACCGGGTGATCGTCTGCGCGCGTACCTCTCCGGCCAGTGCGGAAGACCGACGATTCGGCATCTCGCTGCTCGTCGTGGACACCACCTCCCCCGGATACACGGTGGGCCGCAAACTCGACAAGATCGGGCTACGCACCTCCGATACCGCGGAGCTCTCCTTCGCCGATGTCAAGGTCCCGGTGGGCGACCTGCTCGGTGAGGAGGGGATGGGGTTCTCCTATCTGGGTCACAATCTGCCCAAGGAACGTCTCTCGATCGCATTCGGCGCCTACGCCCAGGCCCAGGCGGCGATCCGGTTCACCACCGAGTACGTGAAGCAGCGGACCGTGTTCGGTCAGCCGGTGGCCTCATTCCAGAACACCAAGTTCGAGCTCGCGGCCTGCCAGGCCGAGGTCGACGCCGCCCAGGCCGTGGCCGACCGTGCACTGGAGGCGCTGGACGCCGGCCAGCTGAGCCCGGCCGAGGCCGCCTCTGCCAAGCTGTTCACCACCGAGGTCGCCTCCCGGGTGATCGACCGGTGCCTGCAGTTGCACGGCGGTTACGGCTACATGAACGAGTACCCGGTGGCGCGGCTCTACGCCGACAACCGGGTCAACCGGATCTACGGCGGCACCTCGGAGGTGATGAAGATGATCATCTCCAAGGACATGGGGCTCTGAGCGAGCTCATCGGCAGTCGGTCGACTGCCGGTACCCCGAGAACGCAGGATGGCCCGGATCCTGGGATTCGGGCCATCTGTGGCGACCCTGACGAGACTCGAACTCGCGACCTCCGCCGTGACAGGGCGGCGCGCTAACCAACTGCGCTACAGGGCCTTGCGTGCTGTGTTCGTGCAGTGAGCATCGTCCACTCATCGCACAGCGCCGATGAGTGGACGTGAGGATGGCTCGGACCTGACGATCCGAGCCATCTGTGGCGACCCTGACGAGACTCGAACTCGCGACCTCCGCCGTGACAGGG
>CAYNFY010000003.1:0-1493 GCA_964396585.1 uncultured Nocardioides sp. | reverse complement strand
CGGCGCGCTAACCAACTGCGCTACAGGGCCTTGATACTTCCTTGCGGGAAGTGGTGAAACCGTATCCTATCCGGTCAACGATCTCCCAATCGGGATCCGAAGACTTACTGGAGTACCCCTGACGCGACAGTTTCGTCGAAGGCAATGCACTGTCTGGCGAGCCGGTCATGTTGGCGGCAACATCGGCGACGGACAGGCATTCGGGGCCCTCCGCAGCCCTCTCGGACCCGGTCGGCGCCATTAGCCACCTCCTACTCCTTCGCTCACTCAGTCGCGACATTCGGGCCCGAGCCCGAACTCCAAACCCGTGGGATCGGTCAGGATCTCGCTGCACGAGACGCAGCGAACACCCCGGAACGCCAGCCGTGGCTTGCCCTTCGCGGGTGGGTCGACCTCGACCGAGTAGGCGCTCTTCATGCGCGCGGCGAGGAGCGGCAGGCGCCCGCCGGTCTCGACGCGGTGAATCTCTTCGGGATCGCTCGGCGCTTGGATCCTCGCAAGGCTCAGTTCAGTGAGCACCTCCTTGTAGCCGCTCACTGTCAATCGGTGCGCCATGAACAGGTCTGGGTGGACTGCCGACATCTGCAACCGCATGAGGTCCGCCACGCCGAAATCCCTCACGTTCTCGGTGACGACGAACTCGGCACCAGCTAGCGAAGCCGCCGAGAGAACCGGTTTGTCCTTGTCTTCAGTGTCGGCGAGTTCGACGTCCTGGTCTGGGACTAAGGCGTTCCAGCCGAAGGCCCGGCGCAGTTGAGAGATCGGCTTTGCACGGCGTGGCTGATGCCGCATTGCTTCCGCTTCGACGTACGCGCTCCAGGCAACCCCGTAGCCCGCTGTCGGCGCGCTCATGATGAGCAGCGTCCGCGTGTACGAAGGAACCAGGACGTTGGCGTCTAGGAAGGCCAGGGTCATGCGTCCTCAGAAGTCGTTGGCGAATGCCTTGGCCAGTTCGGCGAGGTACGCGACCCGGAACCGCTCGAACTCGGCAACCGGGATGCGATTCCGGTTACCGACCTTGACCGCCTTCAACTCGCCAGCCTTGATGCGGCGCGAGATGGTCGGTCGCGAGAGACCCAGCTTCTTCGCCACCTGCTCCGGCGTGAAGGTCGGGGCCTCGGCGGACAGTTCGACCGAGGCCCCGACCTTCTCGGCCTCACGCAGGAACGCGAGGACGGACTCGGTGGCGCTCTTGCGGTCAGCCAAGTCGGCCGGAGTGAGGCGAAGCGCGAGGTTCATTTGTCTAGTCTAGCCCATCGTGCACACTTGTCGATCTAACTGTTCAGTCAGGGCCGACGGCTGATCGGGCAGATCGCTAAGGTCGAACTCAACGAGCCATACCAGACTCCGAGCAGTTCCAACGACCCGGAAACGGATGATGCCGCCCCTTCTGGAGCGGCTTCATGGCGATATCGCCACTCTTAATAGCGATATCTCTGTACCCCCAACGGGATTCGAACCCGTGCTACCGCCGTGAAAGGGCGGCGTCCTAG
>CAYNFY010000002.1:0-80163 GCA_964396585.1 uncultured Nocardioides sp. | reverse complement strand
GCGGCATCGGCGCGGTCGAGCACCACTCGGAGTCCCCGGAGGCACAGTTCGCCCACACCCCGGGCCTCAAGGTGGTGACCTGTTCGAACCCGATCGACGGCTACTGGATGATCCAGCAGGCGATCGCCTGCGATGACCCGGTCGTCTTCCTGGAACCCAAGCGGCAGTATCACGCAGACAAGGCGGAACTGGACCTGGCCGCCACCCCGGCACCCCTGTTCACCTCCCGGGTGGTGCGGGCCGGTGCCGATGTCACGGTGCTCGCCTACGGACCGACCGTGAAGACCGCATTGCGTGCCGCGGAGGCGGCCGAGTCCGAGGGCACCTCGGTCGAGGTGATCGACTTGCGCACGCTCTCCCCGCTGGATCTGGATCCGGTGTATGCCTCGGTACGACGCACCGGTCGCGCGGTGGTGGTGCACGAGGCGCACGTGAATCTGGGTCTGGGCTCGGAGCTGGCGGCCCGGATCACCGAGGAGTGCTTCTATCACCTCGAGGCGCCGGTCCTTCGGGTCGGCGGGTACGACATCCCGTACCCGGCCTCGCGGATCGAAGAGGACTTCCTACCCGACGTGGACCGGCTGCTGGACGCCGTTGACCGGACCTTCGGGTTCTGAGCCGAGGAGAGCATCATGAGCAATGAACTGTTCCTGCTCCCCGACGTGGGAGAGGGCCTCACCGAGGCCGAGCTGGTCGGTTGGCACGTGGCGGTGGGCGACACGGTCGCGATCAATGACGTGATCTGTGACATCGAGACGGCCAAGTCGGTGGTCGAGCTCCCCTCGCCCTTCGCCGGTGTCGTGCAGGCGATCCTGGTCGAGCCGGGTCAGACCGTCGAGGTGGGCAGGCCGATCATCGAGATCGGTACCGATACGCGCGGGTCGGCGACGGCTCCGGCGGCCGATGGCGGCATCGACCTGTCCAATCCGGCCGCCAGCGGTGGCTCCGAGGGCGAGTCCCTGGTCGGTCGGGTCAAGGCTGAGCGTGGACCTCAGCGCCGCCGTCGGCGCGGTGCGGCCACCCCGGCCAGTGAGGCAGGGGCCAACACCCAGCTGCAACTACAGGGCGCGTTCGCGCCCGGCGGTGCTCAGTCCGCCCCGGTGCACGAGTCGGATGAGCCCGCGGTACCGGCCACCTCGGCACCCGTCGCGACCGAGGTTCCCGTGCCGAGGCTGCGACCCGACGGGAAGGTGCTGGCCAAGCCGCAGGTGCGCCGGGCCGCTCGGGACCTGGGGGTCGATCTCGCCACGCTCACCCCCACCGGCCCGAACGGTTCGGTGAGTCGTGAGGACGTGCTGGCGGCCGCGAACAGCGGGGTGTCGGCTGCTCCGCCGGCTGCCGCCGCGGGTGACGCCCGCGAGGTACGTGAGCCGGTCAAGGGGCTGCGTCGGGCGATGGCCACCGCGATGGTCGATTCGGCCTTCACCGCGCCACATGTCACCGAGTGGATCACCCTGGATGTGAGTGGAACCCTGAGCTTCATCGAGAAACTCAGGGCCCGGCGCGAATTCGCCGACGTCAAGGTGACTCCACTGCTGGTGGTGGCCAAGGCGTGCCTGCTCGCGCTGCGCTCCAGCCCACTCCTCAACTCGTTCTTCGACACCGAAGCGCAGGAGGTGGTCCGACGGCGGTTCGTGAACTTGGGGATCGCGGCGGCGACTCCGCGAGGCCTGGTGGTGCCGCACGTCAAGGACGCGGACGCGATGTCTCTGCTGGGCTTGGCCCAGGGGCTGGCAGACCTGATCGGTACCGCCCGGGAGGGCCGTACCCAACCCGCACAGATGAACGGCGGCACCTTCACGATCACCAACGTGGGGGTCTTCGGAGTCGACGCCGGTACTCCCATCATCAACCCCGGGGAGTCGGCGATCCTGGCGGTCGGTGCGATCAACCGGCGTCCGTGGGTGGTCGGTAGCGGCGCCGAGGAGCGGCTGGAGATCCGCGACGTCACCACCCTGGCCCTGTCTTTCGACCACCGTCACATCGACGGGGAGGCGGGGTCGGTGTTCCTGGCCGACGTGGCCGCGATCCTGCGCGACCCGGCTCATGCGCTGCTGTTCTGATCGCAGCCAGCGGGGGGCCGACGAGTGACGGGAGACGTGCGGCACAATGGATCGGTGACCCTGTACGTGGAGCGCGAACTCACAGCGCCGGTCGATCTGTGCCTGGACAACGGGCACGTGAACCCGGCCGCGATCGGCTGGACCCGTCGCCCCCTGCATCGGGCCAACACCAACTGGTGGGGTCGCAAGAAGCAGTGGGAGTACTGGGGCGTGGTCACGCCCTCCCATGTGATCGGTGTGGTGCTCTCCAATCTGGACTACGCCGGCCTCTATTCCATCTATGTATGGGAGCGGGCGACCGGGCGGGAATGGAACCGGGAGACGACCGTGCCGCTGGTGCGCGACGCGGTGTTGCCGCGTCATGCCCTCGAGGGCACGGCCCGGAGCGCCGGCGGCAACGTCGACGTGGTGATCGAGCAGACCGATGGCGGGGCCGTGCTGCGTGCTACTGCCCGGGGGATCGACCTGGAACTGGATCTACCGGACAATGGGCACGACCTGATGGGCGTGGTGGTGCCCTGGTCGTCGCGGCGCTTCCAATACACCGTCAAGGATCTGGGGCGCCGGGTCTCGGGTCGGCTCACGCTTGACGGAGTCGTCCACGAAGTCGACGACACCGACTCCTTCGCGGTACTGGACCACGGGCGCGGCAAGTGGCCCTACTCGATCACCTGGAACTGGGGGGCCGGCTCCGAACCGGGCGGTCGCCGGGCCATCCAACTGGGTGGACGCTGGACCGATGGCACCGGCTCCACCGAGAACGCCCTGTTCGTGGACGCCCGGGCGCACAAGATCTCCGAAGATCTGGCCTGGCGTTACGACCGCAGCGACTGGATGCGGCCCTGGCAGGTCACGGGGCGCCGGGTCAGCGCCACTCTCAGCCCGGTGCATGTCCGCGAGGCACGAAGCAAGTTGCTGGTGGTGGGCAGCAACACCCATCAGGCCTTCGGTGAGTGGTCCGGTTGGGCACTGGACGACAGCGGCGAACGGATCAGCCTGGATGGGCTGTTCGGCTGGGCCGAGGAAGCCGTCCAACGCTGGTAGGCATGGTTTGTTTGGCCCCGATTCATAAGCCTGTGGCCGCTACCAGCATCGCGCACCACCGCGCTCGTGCAGCAGACTATTTCCAGTCGGCTCTGCCGGGGACACGGGGGTGCTCCGGCCGAGACGTGGAGTGTTGGATCGGTCTCGGGGCCGCAGATATCAGGCCTCGAATCGTAAGGGTTTGGCCGCCGATCTGCGGTGGCTGACGGGCCGTCCGGCGCAGCCGCGGACTCGAGCTATCGTCCGTGCTTGCGAAACCCGCTGGGGGGCATGCCCTGCCATCGCCGGAAGGCGGTGGTGAACGCCGAGAGGTTCTCGTAGCCGACCTGGCTGGCGATCTCACCGACCCCAAGGTCGGTGTTGAGCAGCAGATCCTCGGCGCGGCGCCGCCGGGTGGTATCCACCAGGTCTCGGTAGGTCTCGTGCTCGGCAGCCAGCCGGCGGCGCAGGGTCCTTGCGCTGACGTTCAGATCGTGGGCGACCGCCTCGAGCGGTGCGCCCTGCGCGAGTCGTGCCCGGATGGCGGTCACCACCCGGACCGTGGTCCGTTCCTGGCTGCGCAGGGTCGCCAGCGCCTTCTCGCTGGCCGCCACCATCTGCTCGAAGACCACCGGATTGCTGTGCGGCAGCGGCACGTCGAGCAGGGCGCTGTCGACGGCCAGCCGGTTCTGGGTACTCGCGAACCGGGGTGGGGTGCCGAGCAGCCTCAGGAAGGCGTCCTGGGCCTCGCGGTCCATCGGAGCTCGTTGCTGGAACCAGGTGTGGACGGCGAACCCCTGGCCGACCTCACCGGCCACGTCACGGGACTGCTGGACCGTGCTGGCCAGTTCACGCTGGACGAAGAAGGCGCGCAGTTCGGCGGGCAGCAGGGAGGCATCGAAGCTGATCGAGTAGAGAGTTCCGTCGTCGGAGTGTCGTTGCTGGCACAGGGCCCACGTCAGCGGAAGGAATCGCTGGACCACCCGAAATGCCTCGCGTCCGGTGTCCGCACTGGCCCCGGCGAAGCCCATCAGCCCGTGGGAGGTGAGGTGGTAGGCCTGCCCGGCGAGCAGCCCGAGATGCTCGATCCGGGGCAGCTCTCGAAGGAGAGCACGCACGATCGACATCTCCTCCACCCCACTGACCAGAATCTCGCCGTGCCGCAGGTCCTCGAGCGTGAAGGGGGTCTCGGCCAGTAACAGTTCGCCGGGAACACCGAAGTCCGCACCGAGGATGCACAGCAACTGTGCACTGCTCGGCGGAAGACGACGGGCCCAGTCGAGCATCGCCCTCCCTCGTCAGCCATCGGGTGGTAGCCGAGAATCGCTGTTCCCGGTCGCGGGGAGCGAAGTCTAGCGAGTGGTCACGAAGACGGTGCCGATCATCGATAGCGTAGCGAGCGCTGGAGAGCGGTTCCGGCGCCCCGCAGCCGCAGCGCGACCAGTTCGTGTTCCAGGACCGCACCGGTCCGTCGGCAGAACGCCTCCGGCTCGTCGGCGGCATCGGGCTGCTCGGGAACGATCCGATCCACCACTCCGCGATGCAGTAGGTCGACCGCCCGTACCTGCTGGGCCCGAGCCATCGCCGGAGCATGGTCCAGGTCGCGGTGGACGATGGCGCTGGCACCTTCGGGCGGTAGCGGGGACAGCCAGGCGTGCTGGGCGGCCACCACCCGATCGGCGGGGAGGAACGCGAGTGCTCCGCCGCCGTTGCCTTCGCCGAGCATCAGACAGAGAGTGGGAGCCTCCAGGGTGACCAGGTCGGCCAGACAGCGGGCGATCTCACCGGCCAGACCGCCGTTCTCCGCCTCCGCGGACAGCGCCGCGCCCTGGGTATCGATCACGGTGACCAGCGGCAACCCGAGCTCGGAGGCCAACCGCATCCCGCGACGTGCCTCCCGCAGTGCACCGGGACCCATCGGATGGTCGGAGGTCTGGCCGCGTCGGTCCTGGCCGAGGAAGACGCACGGTGCGCTGCCGAATCGGGCCAGCGCGATCAACAGCCCGGGATCCGCCTCGCCCTGTCCGGTGCCGTTGAGCGGCACCACGTCCGAGGCGGCATAGCGCAGCAGCCGGCGAACGCCGGGACGGTCGGCGCGGCGGGAGCGGCAGATCGCGTCCCAGGTGTCGGGAGCCGCATCGCCGGGTTCGGCCGGAGGCCACGGCGGAGCAGGGGAGGTCGGCGGCGCCACCGGCGCCTGCATGATGCGCAGGGTGCGATCCAGCAGGTCGGCAATCTCCTCGGGCGCGACGACTCCGTCGATGATGCCCCGTGCGTGCAGGTTCTCCGAGGTCTGGATTCCCTCGGGAAATGGACGCGAGTAGAGCGCCTCGTAGACCCGTGGTCCCAGGAACCCGATCAGGGCGCCGGGCTCGGCCACGGTCACATGGCCCAGGGAGCCCCAGGAGGCCATCACTCCGCCGGTGGTCGGATGGCGGAGGTAGACCAGGTAGGGCAGTCCGGCGGATTTGTGGGCGGCCACAGCGGCACTGATCCGCACCATCTGGACGAAGGCGGGCGTGCCCTCCTGCATCCGGGTTCCGCCCGAGACCGGCGCGGCGACCAACGGGATGCCCTCGGCCGTGGCGCGTTCGACACCGGCCACGATCCGGTCGGCTGCGGCCCGGCCGATGGAGCCGGCCAGGAACTCGAATTCCCCGACCAGGACGGCCACCCGTCGTCCGCGGACCCGACCCTCGCCGGTGAGTACCGACTCGTCCACTCCGGACCTTCGGGCGGCGGCCTCCAGCTCGATCAGATAGTCGGCACTACATCCGAGGTGCTCCACGGGGCGGTCCCAGGAGTCCCAGGATCCCGGGTCCAGGACCAGGTCGATCAACCGTCGGGCAGTGAGTCGCTCGGTCACCCGACCAAGGTACGGCGGATTGAGGATCTTGTCCCGTGCCGAGCCCCTCGGGTCACTCGGGTGGGGGTGCGGTCAGTGCCAGGATCAACTCCAGCACCTTGTCCGGATCGTCCAGGGCGTCCCCGTACAGTTCGCGCAGTTGCCCGATCCGGTACCGCACGGTCTGCGGGTGCACGAACAGCTCCGCCGCCACGGCCTCTCGGTACCCCTTGTTCAGCAACCAGGAACGCAGCGTCGCGGTGAGCTTCTCCCGGCTGGCCGGGGTGAGGCCGTCCAGCGGAGCCAGGGCCCGGGCCCGCAGGTCGGCGAGCGCATCGGGATCCGCGGTCACGACCAACTCCGACAGGTATGTCTCGGTATCCACCGGCGCGTCCGGGTTCTCGGAGCGGGGCAGTTCCAGTCCGCGTACGGCCCGCAGGTAGGAGGAACGGACCTCCCGCCAGGGACGGGAGGGGCCGACCACCGCACCGCGCTCGCTCAGGAGGCGCAGCAACCGCTTGCGTGAACCGGTCCCGGCCACGAGGAGAGCCGAATGGCTGGGATGGGTCAGTGGGGTCTCCGTGGGATGCAGCGATGCATCGGGCACCAATGCCAGGACCGCGCGGACCTGTGGGTGTGGCAGCAGGACCGCGGTCAGGGTGCGCGGCGCGCGCCATTCGGCCCGTTCCACCCAACCGTCCACGGTCTCCGTGGTCTCACCACGCAGCAGGGCCTGGCCGAGCCGGTCGAGACGCTGGCGCAGGATCCGCCCGCTCGATTCCTCCTGGTCGTGGTGCCCCGCCACCGAGGTGGCCGACAGCTCGTCGATATAGGCGAAGACCTGCTCGGCCAGGGTCGCGAGCTGCTCGGCGGTGGCTCCCAGCTCGAGCGCTCCCCGGGACAGCTCGTGCCACGAGACCCGCGCACCGATCCGGTACGCCGCCAGCAGGGCCTCGACCGAACGACCGCTGCGCGACTCGGCCGCCCCCAGTGCGTAGGCGCCCTTGGATACCGGTGACATCGGTGCCGTGACCCCGCGGGAGTGACCGCGCGATCCGACTCGCAGGAATCCCTCCAGGGCCAGTTGCACGGCCCCGGTGATGGTCTCGCCCATGGCCCCGTCGAGGGCCCGGTTGTAGGTGGGCACCTCGGCCATGATCGCGGCCACCGCCTTCACCGAGACGTCCGGCAGGCGCGGGCGGAGTTGGTCGAAGAAGGGGCGACCCAATCGATGGTCGTCCATGGGTGCTCCTCGCCCGTACTGAGTGTCTACGGTGGCTCGTGTGCGTCTAGTGTCGGATTCTCCACCCCTCAGGGGCGAAGATCCAGCAATATTATGCATTCTGAACAAAAAACCCATGAAAGTTCACGTGTGGGGCGCAGGAATTCACCGTGTGGCTCCGGCAGACTTTCCAGCATGAGCACCACCCTCGAACCCCCGGCCCGCAGCCCTCGGTTGCGTGACCGACTGGTCCGGTTCGCCGAAGCGGCCACCACGCCGCTGCTGCCGGCCGACTATCTGGACCTCTTCGCGCCGCTACGGTCGGGTACGGATCTACGTGGCCGGATCGAGGAGGTCGTCGCCGAGACCCCGGACGCGGCGACGCTGGTGATCCGTCCCGGCGCCGACTGGTCCGGGCACGTGCCGGGCCAGTACCTCCGGGTCGGGGTCGACGTGAACGGGATACGCGAGTGGCGCGCCTCCTCGCTGACCCACGGTCCCCGCGCCGACGGACGGATCTCGCTCCCCGTCAAGGCGGTGCCCGACGGCAAGGTCTCCAACTTCCTGGTGCACTCGGTGCGCCCCGGCACCATGGTGCACCTGGAGCCCGCCGACGGAGAGTTCGTGCTCCCCCCCGAGGGCGGCAAGTTCTGCTTCGTCACCGCCGGCTCCGGGATCACCCCGGTGATCGGGATGTTGCGGAACCTGTTCCCGGCCACCGACTCCGGTGTGCTGCGGCTACCCCGGTCGGCCCGGTACGACATCACCGTCGTGCACGTGGCACCGAGCGAGCCGGACTCGATCTTCATCCGCAATCTGCGCGAGCTCGCCGACTCCGGTGCGATCACGCTGGTGGCCCGTTACGACGACACCCACGGCATGCTCGACGTGAACGATCTCGACACCCTGGTTCCCGACCTCTCCGAGCGCACCACCTTCGCCTGTGGTCCCGCTGGGCTGCTGGATGCGCTCGCGGCGTATCACGAGGCGCTGGGTCGCCCGCTCTACACCGAGCAGTTCCGCCCGACCCTGGTCGAGCCGGGCGAGGGGGGCACGCTGTCCCTGGGCGTCTCCGCCGTCGAGCTCGACCTCGACGGTGCCACCACCATCCTGGACGCGGCCGAGGAGGCGGGGGTGCTGATGCCCTCGGGTTGCCGGATGGGGATCTGCATGGGCTGTGTGCTTCCGATGACCTCCGGCGCCGTCCGGGACCTACGCAACGGCGAGATCACCGTCGCCATCCCCGGTGAGACCGATCCGGGGGGTGTCTCCGTGCAGACCTGCATCAGCACCCCGGCCGGTGCCTGCCACATCGAGCATTGACCGCCTTCCACCCCGACCTCGCCCCCTCCACACCCTGAGGAAGTTTCCATGACCGCGATCACCAAGAAGGCCGTGAACCCCACGGATCACCTCACCGAGGCAGACATCGAGCAGCTCGGTGTCGAACTTGACGCGATCCGTCAGCAGGTGCTGGACACCCGTGGCGAACGCGATGCCAAGTACATCCGCAAGGTCGTCGACGTACAGCGCAAGCTGGAGCTCGGTTCGCGCGCGGTGCTGCTCGCCTCGTCCTTCCCTCCTGCCTGGATCGCCGGGACGGTCGGCCTCTCGATCGCCAAGATCCTGGAGAACATGGAGATCGGGCACAACGTCATGCACGGCCAGTGGGACTGGATGCGGGACCCGAAGATCCACTCCACCACCTGGGAGTGGGACAACGCCTCCACGGCCGAGGGCTGGAAGCACTCGCACAACCAGGTGCACCACATGTACACGTATATCGTCGGCAAGGACAACGACCTCGGCTACGGGATCATGCGCGTGGACGAGGACCAGCGCTGGGCACCGATGCATCTGGGACAGCCTGCCTGGGCCTTCATCAACGCCTGCTTCTTCGAGTACGGCATCGCCGCCTACGACCTCGAGCTGGGCAAGAATCTGCGTCTCCCCAAGGAGAAGCGCAGCGACGAGTTCAAGCGCAAGGCCAAGGACACCCTGCGCAAGATCCGCAAGCAGGCCACCAAGGACTACGTGGTGCACCCCGCGCTGTCGATCCCGACCGGCTCGTTCGTGCCCACTCTGGCGGCCAACTTCGTGGCCAACCTGGTGCGCAACGTGTGGTCGAACTCGGTGATCATGTGCGGTCACTTCCCCGAGGGCGTCGAGACCTTCGAGCGCAAGGCGATCCCGGAGAAGGAGACCCGCGGCGAGTGGTACCTGCGCCAGATGCTCGGCTCGGCGAATATCTCCGGTGGCCCGGCCACCCACCTGATGACCGGCAACCTGAGCTACCAGATCGAGCACCACCTGTTCCCGGACCTGCCGAGCAACCGGTACGCCGAGGTGGCCCCGCAGGTGAAGGCGCTGTTCGACAAGTACCAGTTGAACTACCACACCGACCCGCTGCCCAAGCAGGTCTACTCGGCCTGGCACAAGGTGGTCCGGCTCTCGCTGCCCAACGGGTTCATGGCCACCACCACCGTGAAGAACCTGCCCGAGCAGGTCAAGCTGCTGTGGGGGATGAGCACCAAGGGCCCGCGCATCCGTCGTGCCGCCCAGGCTCGGCTGATGCAGATGGAGCGCCGTCTCGCGGCGGAGAAGAAGGCCGCCGCCAGCGGTGAGGTCGACAAGGCGGCCTGAGAAATCACCCGGCCCACGACCACTCCCGGCAGGTGACCCACCCCACCCGCAGCTGGCCCCTCCGCATGGCATCGTGACCTGGAGCACCATCAGGGTTCACATCACGCAGGAGGTCGAGATGGCAGATTTCGAGGGCAAGGTCGCATTCATCACCGGGGGTGCCCGCGGGCAGGGGCGCTCGCACGCGCTGGCCTTCGCTGAACAGGGTGCCGACATCGTCCTGTCCGATCGCTGCGCGGACTCCGACGTGGTGGGCTACCCGCTGGCCACCGAGGCGGATCTCGCCGAGACCGTGCGGCTGGTCGAGGCGACCGGACGCAAGGTCATCTCCGAGGTGTTCGACACCGCGGACCGGGCGGCGATGGATGCCCTGGTCGCCCGGGCCACCGACGAGCTCGGCGGCATCGACATCGCGGTGGCCAACGCCGGCATCTCGGCACCCGGACCGATCCAGGCGATCAGCAACGCCGAGTGGGACGAGGTGATCTCCACGAACCTCACCGGCGTCTTCAACACCGTCGCCGCGGTGGCCCCGGGGATGATCGAGCGCAAGTACGGCCGGATCATCACCATCTCCTCGATGATGGGCCGGATGGGCGGCCCCGGCATCGTGGCCTACGCGGCCTCCAAGTGGGGTGTGATCGGGCTGACCAAGAGCGCGGCGCTCGATCTGGCTCAGCACGGGATCACCGTGAACGCGATCGCGCCGGGCAATATCTCCACCCCGATGATCCACAACAAGGCGCTGTACTCCATCCTGCGGCCCGATCTCGATGAGCCCACCGCCGACGACGTGGCCCCGGTCTTCACCTCGTTGCACGCCCAGCCGGTGCCGTGGCTGGAGGCCTCGGAGATCACCCGGGTGGTGACCTTCCTGGCGGCCGAGGCGAGTGCGCACATCAGCGGCATCGTGGTTCCGGTCGACGCGGCCAACGCGGGCCGGGTCACCGGCTGAGCCGGCTCCCGGAGCGAGGAGCATCCCGATGGCAGAAGAGAACGAGGCATTCCGTGGCCGGGTCGCCCTGATCACCGGCGCGGCCCGCGGGCAGGGCCGAGCCCACGCGCTGGCCTTCGCGGCACAGGGTGCCGACCTGGTGTTGTGCGACCGCTGTGCCGATAGCGAGGCCGTCAACTATCCGCAGGCCTCCGAGGACGACCTGGCCGAGACGGTGCGACTGGCCGAGGCGGCCGGTGCCCGGGTGGTCTGGGCGGTACTGGACACCTCGGACCGGTCCGCGATGGATGCGCTGGTCGCCCGCGCGAGCGACGAATTCGGCGGCATCGACGTCGCGGTGGCCAATGCCGGCGTCACCGTGACCGGCGGGGTGACCACCATCAGCCAGGCCGGCTGGGACGAGGTCATCGCCTCCAACCTCACCGGAGTGTTCAACACGGTCGGGGCCGTGGCTCCCGGGATGGTCGAACGCGGCTACGGTCGGATCGTCACCATCTCCTCCATGTTGGGGCGGATGGGCTCGCCGGGGATGGTGGGCTATGCCTCCTCCAAGTGGGGTGTGATCGGGCTGACCAAGAGCGTGGCCTTGGAGCTCGCCCCGCACGGCATCACGGTGAACGCGATCGCGCCGGGCAATATCTCCACCCCGATGGTCCACAACGAGGCGCTCTACGGGCACCTGCGTCCCGACCTGGACGAACCGGGTGCCGATGATGTGGCACCGGTCCTGGCCTCGCTGCACGCGATCCCGGTGCCGTGGCTGGAGGCCGGGGAGATCACCCGGGTGGTGCTCTTCCTCACCGACGAGCAGAGCGCCCATATCAGTGGCACGGTGATCCCGGTCGACGCCGGAAACGCCGGCCGGGTCACCGCCTGATCAGACGCTGGATCCTACTGTCCGCTCCACCGGGGTTCGCGTCGTTCCGTGAAGGCCAGGGCGCCTTCGGTGGCATCCCGCGAGGCGAAGACGGCATCGGTGAGCGGCTGTTGTCTCGCGAACGCCTCGGAGACGGACAGCGAGGGGCTGGACAGCGCGATCGACTTGCTCGCGGCCACCGCCATCGGGCCGTTGCGCGAGATCAACGCGGCCAGTTCCAGCGCCGCCGGGAGGGCGCCGCCCGGTTCCGAGACTCGATTGACGAGCCCCAGTTCGGCCGCTCGCGCCGCCGAGAGGGGCTCGCCGGTCAGCATCGACTCCAACGCCAGGTTGCGTGGAATCAGCTGGGGGAGTCGGATCAGCCCCCCGCCTCGCGCGACGAGACCACGACGTACCTCCGGCAGCCCGAATTGCGCACCCTGAGCGGCGACCACGAGGTCACACGCGAGCACCATCTCGAAGCCGCCGCCCAGGGCCCACCCCTCCACCGCCGCGATCAGAGGCTTGACCGGGGGCCCCTCGGTAACGCCACCGAAGCCACGGCCCGCGATGTAGGGCCGCTCCCCGTGGGATTGGAACCGCTTCAGGTCCATGCCCGCGCAGAAATTCCCACCCGCGCCGGTCAGGATGCCGACCGACAGCTCGGGACTCTCATCCAGCCGGGCCAGCGCGTCAGCGATCGCCCGGGCGGCGGCCAACGTCATGGCGTTCTTCTTCTCGGGCCGATCGATGGTGATCACCAGGACCCGGTCCACGACCTCGGTCGACACACTGCCGTCGGTGTCGAGGTTCGCGGTGTCCTCCGTCGGGCCGGTCACCGTGGTGCCATCCGGATCGCACCGTCGAGCCGAATCGTCTCGCCGTTCGCGTAGCCGTTGCGCAGCAGTGCCAGCGCGAGGTCGGCGAAGTCGTCGGGGTCGCCCAGTCGGGGAGGGTGCGGTACCGCGGCGGCCAGCTTGGCTCGCACCTCGTCGGGGAACCGGGCCAGCATCTGAGTGTCGAAGGTGCCGGGTGCGATGGTGTTCACCCGGATCGCGTGCGTCGCCAGATCGCGTGCGGCTACCAGAGTCATCGCGTGCACGCCGCCCTTGGAGGCGGAATAGGCGGTCTGACCGACCTGTCCGTCGAACGCCGCCACCGAGGCCGTGAGTACGACCGCGCCACGGTCGCCGTCGGATAGATCGTTGCGCGCCATCTGGGCCGCCGACTGACGGAGCACCTCGTAGGTCCCGACCAGGTTGATGCTCAGGATGTCGATGAAACTCTGCAGAGAATTGGGCGCGCCGGTCTTGTCCAGGATCCGAAGCCGGTCGCCGCCCCGACCCGCGCAATGAACGACCGAGCGGAGCGGGAATTCGGCGGCCGCGGCGTCGAGCGCCGCGGTGATACTGCCCTCGATCGTGATGTCGGAGGCAACGAAACGGACCTGGCCACTCAGGGCATCGGCCACGGCGGCGCCATTCGAGGAAGGGATGTCGGTGATGACGACATAGGCGCCGTCGGCGGCGAGCCTCGCGGCGGTGGCCGCTCCCAACCCGGACGCACCACCGGTCACCACTGCGGACGTGTTCGTGAATTTCATGCTCGACTCCTGCGATCTTCTCCAGCGATCTCGCGACCGATGATTTCCTTCATGATTTCGGTTGTTCCGCCCACCAATGTCTGGACCCGGGCATCGGCGTAGGCGCGTGAGATGGGGTACTCGTCCATGTAGCCGTAGCCGCCATGCAGTTGCAGGCAGCTGTCCACGCAACGCTTCTGCAGTTCGGTCGTCCACCACTTGGCCTTGGCCGCGGTGACGGCGTCCAACTGTCCGGCGTTCAGGCGTACGGTGCACTTCTCCATGAAGGCGCGGGTGATGTCGATCTCCGTGGAGATCTCGGCCAGCTTGAACCGGGAGTTCTGGAAGTCGATGATGCGTTGGCCGAACGCCTCGCGCTCCCGCGTGTAGTCCACCGTCCAGGCCAGGGCGGCCTCTGCGGAGGCGAGTGCCCGCCAGGCGATCGAGATACGTTCGAGCGGCAGTTGCTGCGTCAGATAGTGGAACCCCCGCCCCTCTTCGCCCAGCAGGCTCGAGGCGGGCAGCTCCATCGTGTCGAATGCCAGTTCGGCGGTGTCTTGGGCATGTAGGCCGAGCTTGTCGAGTTTGCGGCCTCTGCTGAAGCCGGGGGTGTCGGTGGGTGTCACGAACAAGGAGAGTCGGGGGCGTCCGTGCCGCTCGCCGGTACGTGCCGCCACGATCACGACATCGGAACTGAAGCCGCTGGTGATGAACGTCTTCGCGCCGTTGAGCACCCAGGTGTCGCCGGACCTGTGCGCTGTGGTGCGCATGGCCCGCAGGTCGCTGCCGGCGCCGGGCTCGGACATGGCGATGGAGGCCACCACTTCGCCTGCGGCCATCCGGGGCAGCCAGGTGCGCTGCTGATCGGCGGTGCCGAAGGTGGCGAGGTAACCGGCGACCACGTCGTCGTTGATGGAGAAGCCGGATGCCAGAGCGGCGGCGCCTACCCGGGTGAGCTCCTCCTGGACGACGCTGCGGAATCGGAAGTCGGTCATGCCCGACCCACCGTGCTCTTCGGCGATCCGGATCCCCAACACGCCCTGCGCGCCCGCGTTACGCCACGTCTGGCGCGGGATGAACCGCTCCTTCTCCCACGTGTCGAGCTGAGGTGTGACCTCGCGTTCGACGAACTCGCGCACGACCGTGCGAAATGACTCGTGATCGTCGGCATAGAAGTTCTCGTCCATGTCGCCCCTGTCGGTAGATGCTGCTCACCCAGTAGTGTACCGATCGTACGGTACAGAGAGGGAGATGGAAGTGCTCGAGGGAGTCCGAATCGTGGAGTTCACCGGATTGGGCCCGGCGCCCTTCGGTGTGCAGTTACTGACCGACCTGGGCGCCGAGGTGGTGGCGATCCGTCGTCCCGGACAGGCCCGGCCCGCGCTGAGCGGGAATCGTCCGGCAGTGGAGCTCGACTTGCGTGACGAAGGGGATCGACTGGCGGCGGCGGACCTGGTGAGGAGCGCACACGTGCTCGTCGAGGGATTCAGGCCGGGAGTGATGGAGCGACTCGGGCTCGGACCGGACGTGGTCATGGCGAGCAATCCGAGCCTCGTCTACGCCCGGATGACGGGGTGGGGGCAGACCGGCCCGCGGGCGCATACCGCCGGGCACGACCTGACCTATATCGCAGTCACCGGCGCGCTGCACCTGGGCACGCGCGCCGGTGGCCTGCCGACGCCCTCGGCGAACCTGCTGGGCGACTTCGGGGCGGGTGGGATGTACCTGGCGCTCGGCATCGCGGCAGCCTTGGTAGAGACCAGGACGTCCGGTACCGGACGGGTTCTCGATGTGGCCATCGTCGACGGGACCGTCTATCTGACCGGCATGCTGCACGAGTACCGCGCGCAGGGTCGCTGGTCGGACCAGCCCGGAACCAATCGACTGGATACCGGGGCTCCCTACTACGACGTGTACCCCTGTGCCGAGGGCGGTTTCGTCGCAGTGGGCGCGCTGGAGGAGCCGTTCTTCGTCGACCTTCTCGATCTACTGGGACTCGACCCGGACCTGCGTCACGGTCGGGAGGACCCCGTGAACTGGCCGCGCCTGCGTACCCGGATAGCGGCGGCGCTCATGACCCGTACCCGAGCCGAGTGGGCGGCCCTGGCGCTGAACCGGGACGCCTGCGTGGCGCCGGTGCTGGACCTGAGTGAGGTGCATACCGACCCGCAGGTGGCGGCCCGAGGCACACTGCCGCAGCGCGCGGACGGACTCGGCTGGCGTCCCAGGGTGCCGTGGGGGGAAGTGGAATCCGCCCCCGAGTTGTCCGGGCTTCTCGAACGGTGGGGGCTGGCGGACGGCACTCGGGAGCGCCTTCGACGCGAAGTCTGATCCGCTCAGGACGCGCGGAACGGCCCTGGTCGAGCTGACTCGACCAGGGCCGTTCTTCGCTCAGGTGTCGTCGCGCTGGGACACGCCTTGCAGGATGAACTGGAAGTAGGTGTTGCTGATGGCGTCGGCCGACATGGACCCGCCGGCCTCGATCCAGTTGTGGGTGCTGGTGAACATGCCGATGATCGCCTTGCGCAGCACGTTGTTCACCGGCCGTAGTGACCCGGCCTTGGCGCCTTCGTCGAACAGCTGCTGCCACTCCAACTCGTAGTCGTGGCGCAGTGAGAGCACCTGGGTGCGGCCCTCGCCGTCCAGTGACTCCCAGTCCCGCATGGCGGTCACCCAGGCGGCCCGATGTTCCATCTGGTCCTTGACGAGATAGTCGGACATGGCAGCGAGCCGGGTAGGCACGTCCGTGTCGCGTCCTACGATCTCGCGCGCGCTCTCCAGCGCACCGGTCAGTAGGTTCACATTGATCCGCAGCAGCAGATCCTGCTTGCTCTTGATGTGGTAATAAAGCGCTCCCCGACCGAGCCCCGTCGCCTCCGACAACTCTTGGACGCCGGTGGCCTCGTAGCCGTGTTCGGCGAACATCTCGGTAGCGATGCGCAGTACCCGGTCACCGGTGCGCTCACCGTTGATGGTGCCGACCCGAGCGGCCATTAGCGGCGCTCCTCGGTGGGGACGTCGCTAGTCCAGAATCTCGAAGATCGTCGCATTAGCGGTTCCCCCTCCTTCGCACATGGTTTGCAGACCGTATCGCAGACCATTATCGCGCATGTGATTGAGCAGCCGCGTGGTCAGGATCGCTCCGGAGCCACCGAGCGGGTGGCCCACCGCGATGGCGCCACCGACAGGGTTGAGTCGCTCCAGGTCGGCACCCAGCTCGATCTGCCAGGCGAGCGGAACCGGCGCGAAGGCCTCATTGACCTCGTAGGCTCCGATGTCCCCGATGGTCAGTCCCGCCTTGTGCAGCGCCTTCTGCGAGGCGGGGATCGGCGCGGTCAGCATCTTGATCGGGTCATCCCCGGCCACGGCGCCGGCGACGATGCGGGCCATCGGTCGCAGGGAGAGTTCCTGGGCGCGCTGTTCGGACATGATCAACAATGCCGCCGCGCCATCCGAGAGCTGGGACGAGTTCCCGGCATGGATGACACCGTCTTCGCGGAATGAGGGCTTGAGTCCGGCCAGCGTCTCGGGGCTGCTGCCGCGCCGCAGACCCTCGTCCACGCTGAGGCTTCCGTCCGGTCGATCGACGGCCACGATCTGAGAGTCGAAGGCGCCGGAGTCGATGGCGCGGGCCGTCAGCTCGTGGGAGCGCGCGGAGTACTCGTCCAGTCGGTGGCGGCTGAGTGACCACTGCTGGGCGATCAGCTCGGCACCGATTCCCTGGTTCAGATCCGCCACCCCGAGTCGATCCAGCACGCTGCGTCCGTAGGGCTCACCCAGCTGACGTGCCGCGCCGAGCGGGACTCGCGACATCGATTCCACGCCACCGGCCACGATGATGTCGTAGCCCCCGCCCTGGACGGCATGGACGGCGGACTCGATGGCCTGTTGACCCGATCCGCAGGCTCGGTTGAAGGTCACGGCCGGGACCGAGTCGGGCCATCCGGCGGCCAGGACGCCGAAGCGTCCGACATTGCTGGACTGGTCGCCGATCTGCGTCACACAGCCCCACATGACGTCTTCGACGGCGCCGGGTTCCAGCCCGGTACGGGCCATCAACTCGTTGAGCACGACGGCGGAGAGGTCTACCGCGTGTACCTGCTTGAGCGCCCCGTTGCGCTTGCCGATCGGGGTCCGTACCGCGTCGATGATCACAGCGTTTCGCATAGCAGTTGTCCGCTCCTTCGTCTCGACCGATGGTCGTCGTTGGGTTTACAAGAGAACCTTACAGCCCTAGTGTACTGACCGAACGGTACACAGCATTACTCAGGGAATGGTGAGTTGGATGCAAATGGGTGAGACCCCGGAGCAGGCGGTCCTGCGTAGTTCGGTGCGGGCCTTGGTCTCCAAGTTCGGGCACGATTACTTCCTCGAACAGGCCAGGTCCGGTGGCAAGGCGGACGAACTGTGGCAGGCGCTGGGCCGAAACGGCTTCATCGGTGTGAATCTTCCGGAGGAGTACGGCGGCGGTGGCGGTGGGCTGAGCGACCTCGCGATCGTGGCCGAGGAGATCTCCGCGGCCGGCTGTCCGATGCTGATGCTGATCGTTTCCCCGACGATCTGCGGTGGTCTGATCAGTGAGTTCGGAACCGAGGAGCAGAAGCGTCGACACCTGCCCCGGATCGCCTCGGGTGAGGTCAAGTATTCGTTTGCGATCACCGAACCCGATGCCGGTTCGAACACCCACCAGATCAGCACGAAGGCCACCAAGGACGAGCACGGCTGGGTGCTCAGCGGGACCAAATACTGGTGCTCGGGGGCCGACGAGGCCGAGATGATCCTGGTGGTCGCGCGCACGGAGGACGCCGCCGACGGCCGCGGGCGACTCAGCCTGTTCCTCGTCGACGCGAACGCTTCGGGACTGCAGAAGCAGGTCATTGCCTCGGAGGTGACCAGCCCGGAGAAGCAGTTCACCCTCTTCTTCGACGACGTGCGGGTGCCGGCCGACGGACTCCTCGGCGAGGAGAACCGCGGGATGCAACAGCTGTTCCAGGGTCTCAACCCCGAACGCATCATGTGTGCGGCGACGTCGAACGGGATGGGCCGCTATGCGCTTGAGAAGGGTGCCGCCTATGCCAGGGAACGTAAGGTCTTCGGTGCGGCCATCGGCTCCTTCCAGGGTCTGGCCCATCCGCTGGCCGAGGCCTATCTCCGGGTCGAGCTCGCGAGGCTGATGACCTGGCGCGCAGCCGCGGACTTCGACGCGGGAGCGTCGGCCGGCGAGCCCTCGAATATCGCCAAGCTGGCGGCCGCCGACGCCTCACTGCTGGCCTTCGACCAGGCCATCCAGATCCACGGTGGCAACGGGATGTCCACCGAGTACGGCCTGGCCGATCTGTGGGGCATGGCCCGCTTGTTCAAGATCGCACCCGTGTCGCGGGAGATGGTCCTCAACTACCTGACCACCCACGCCCTCGACCTGCCGAGGAGCTACTGATGGCCGACACGGTGATCGCCGAGGAGTCCGCCGGGACGACGGCAGTGACGAATCGCGGCGCGATGCTGGCCGCGATCGACCGGCTCCATGAGGTCCAGGCGGAGGCACGGGCGGGAGGCGGCGCCAAGTATGTGGAGCGGCACCGGTCACGCGGACGATTGCTGGCTCGCGAGCGCATCGACCTCCTGGTGGACCGGGACGCCGCCTTCCTCGAACTGTCGACCGTGGCGGGATGGGGATCCGAATTCCACGTCGGGGGCAGCCTGATCACCGGCATCGGCGTCGTCGAGGGCGTCGAGTGCATGCTCGTCGCGAATGACCCGACGATTCGTGGTGGGGCATCCAATCCCTACACCTGGACCAAGATCGTGCGCGCGATGGAGATCGCCCGGACCAACCGGCTTCCGGTGATCAATCTCGTTGAATCCGGTGGCGCGGACCTGCCCTCGCAGGCGGACTTCTTCGTACGCGGCGGGGCACTCTTCAGAGACCTCACCCGGATGTCCGCCGACGGAGTCCCCTCCATCTCGCTCGTGTTCGGCAACTCCACCGCAGGCGGAGCCTACGTACCGGGGATGAGCGATTACAGCGTCATGGTGCGGGAGCAGGCCAAGGTCTTTCTCGGCGGTCCGCCGCTCGTCCAGATGGCCACCGGCGAGATCTCCACGGACGAGGAACTGGGCGGTGCCGAGATGCACAGCCGGGTCTCGGGACTGTCGGACTATCTGGCCGACAACGAGCACGAGGCGATCCGGATCGGCCGGCAGATCGTAGCCACCATCAATTGGCGCAAGCTGGGTGCGCGACCCGCACTGCCGATCGAGGAACCGGTCGTTCCCGTCGAGGGCATTCTCGACGTGATCTCACACGATCTGCGCGCGCCCTTCGACCCGCGCGATGTCTTGAAGCACGTGCTCGACGGCTCCCGTTTCGATGAGTACAAGCCCGCCTACGGCACCAGCCTGGTCACCGGCTGGGGATCGATCCACGGCTTTCGGGTGGGGATTCTCGCCAACGCCAACGGGGTGATCTTCCCGGAGGAGGCCGAGAAGGCCACCGAGTTCATCCTGCTGGCCAATCAGATCGACGTGCCGTTGATCTTCATGCAGAACACGACGGGGTTCATCGTCGGCAAGGTCTACGAGCAAGCGGGGATGATCAAGGACGGCGCCAAGATGATCAACGCCGTCTCCAACAGTTCGGTGCCGCACATCACGCTGCTGATGGGGTCCTCTTACGGGGCCGGCAACTACGGGATGTCGGGCCGAGCCTTCGAGCCACGCCTCATGTTCTCCTGGCCGAACGCGAAGACCGCAGTGATGGGCGCTCCCCAGTTGGCGGGGGTGATGTCTCTGGTCGGGCGTTCGTCCGCAGCCAACTCCGGCAGAGAGTTCGACGTCGAGGCCGACGCCGCCCGGCGGGTCGAGATCGAGGCCCAGATCTCTCGAGAGTCCGACGCCTTCTATATGAGCGGCAAGCTCAACGACGACGGAATCATCGATCCTCGAGACACACGAACCGTCCTGGGCATCTCGCTGTCCGCCATTCATTCCAATGTTGTCGAGGGACGCCGTGGCTTCGGCGTATTCAGGATGTGATGCAGATGTCGCTCAAGCGTGTACTCGTGGCGAACCGGGGCGAGATCGCCAGCCGAGTCTTCCGGACCTGTCGAGAGATGGGTATCGGCACCGTCGCCGTCTACTCCGATGAGGACGCCGCGGCCAGGTTCGTGCGTGAGGCGGATATCGCGGTCCGGCTCCCGGGCTCCCGCTCCGCCGACACCTACCTTCAACCGAAGCTGATTCTCGAGGCCGCCGCCAGAACGGGTGCCGACGCTATTCACCCGGGCTACGGATTCCTCTCGGAGAACGCCGACTTCGCCCGCGCGTGCGAGGCAGCGGGCCTGGTGTTCATCGGTCCGGATGCCGAAGCCATCGAAGTGATGGGCGACAAGCTTCGTTCCAAGCGACTCATGGCGGCCACGGGCGTGCCCACCTCGCAGAGCATCGCCGTCATCGGTGAGGTGGACGATGAGGTCATGGCTGCGGCCGAGGCGGTGGGCTATCCGGTTCTCGTGAAGGCCAGCGCCGGTGGCGGTGGTCGTGGGATGCGGCTCGTCGAGCACCCCGGGGACCTCTCGGCCTCCGTGGAGTCTGCGCGGCGTGAGGCGGCCTCGTCCTTCGGAGACGACACGGTCTTCATCGAGAAGTACATCACCCGGCCTCGGCATATCGAGGTCCAGGTGATGGCCGACTCGCATGGTTCGGTAGCCGCCCTGTTCGAGCGGGAATGCTCGGTGCAACGCAGGCACCAGAAGGTGCTCGAGGAGGCGCCGTCCGCGGTCGTCGACGCGGATCTTCGGGCTCGACTCTGCGAGGCCGCGGTGACGGCGACCCGTGCGGTCAACTACCGGGGTGCCGGGACCGTCGAGTTCATCATGGCTCCCGACGGAGAGTTCCACTTCCTCGAGATGAACACGCGACTCCAGGTGGAGCACCCCGTGACGGAGTTGATCACGGGCCTCGACCTCGTGCGTCTGCAGATCGACGTGGCCTCGGGCAAGGCGCTGCCGACGGAGGCACTCGCTCCCACCATCCGCGGGCACGCGATCGAGGCTCGGCTCTATGCCGAGGACGTGTCGGCCGACTACCTGCCGACCGCCGGCACCGTCGAGGAGTTCTTCTTCGAGCCGATGCCGGGGCTGCGGCTGGATGCGGGCGTCGAGGCCGGGTCCGTCGTCTCCACGCACTATGACTCGATGCTCGCCAAGGTCATCGCCTGGGGCGAGACCCGCGACGAGGCCCTGCGACTCCTGGCCTCGTCCTTGCGGCGAGCGCGGATCGCGGGCGTGACGACGAACCGGGACCTGCTGGTCAGCGTCCTCGAGGACGGGGACTTCCGCTCCGGCGACTTCAGTACGGCGTTCTTGGAGCAGAGGGCCGAGCGGTTGCAGACTCCGATCCTCGCGGCCGAACTGGTCGAACGGTTGGCCGTCGCCGCGGTAGTCGCCCGGAGCGCGGGCCTGCGGGAGGGCGTGTCGGTGCAGACCGGCATCAGTCCGGGATTCCGCAATAACGCCAGCGCCGGTCAACGCGTGGTGCTGGAGTCCGAGCACGGTGTCCACGACATCGAGTACTGGTGGAACGGCCGGCACGAGCTGCGGGTGCGCACCGGCGTCTGGGACACCGTCGAGGTGCGACTGGGCCGGATCGGTGCGACTGCGGTCGACCTCGAGATCGAAGGGCTACGGGTCTGCGTGCAGTTGGCCCGAACCGGCGACCGGACGACAGCCTTCTGTCCGACCGGGTCCGTCGTCTTCCACGAACGACCCCGATTCCCGGTCGTGGAGAGCGAGGCCGCGCGCGGCACCCTGACCGCGCCCATGCCCGGCTCGGTGCTTCGCCTCTACGCAAGCGTCGATGAAGAACTGGCCGAGGGCGACCCGGTTCTCGTGCTGGAGGCGATGAAGATGGAACACACCGTCTGCGCCCCCTCGTCCGGACGCGTCGCGGAACTACTCGTCGCCACCGGCGATCAAGTCGAGGCCGGTGCGCTACTGGCTCGCATCGTCGGCGCCGCCGACGACTCCTGAACTCACATCTGGCACATCCACTTTCACGTCTTGACCCAAGGCGTGTGCGAAAGGACCCCAATGCCCACCAACTCGAACTCCGCTGCCTCCTCTCCCAAGGTCGCAGTCGTCACGGGAGCCTCGCGAGGCCTCGGCAGCAGGATCGCCGAGCGGCTCGCTGAGTCGGGTCACCACGTGGTGATCAACTACCGCCGCAATACCGAGCACGCCGATGCGGTTGCCGAGCGGATCGCGGCCCACGGTGTCGACGCCATCCCGTTCCAGGCCGACCTCGAGGACCGGGCCGCGGTCAGCGCCATGTTCGACATGGTCAACGAACGCTACGGACACCTCGACGTGATGGTGGCCAACGCGGCCGCTACCGCGTTCAAGCCGATGATGGAGCTGAGCGAGTCCAACGTGCAGCGCACCTTCAACCTGGTCGGTGCGGGCTTCATCAGGCTGTGCCAGTTGTCGGCACCGCTGATGGCGAATCGGCAGGGCCGGATCATCGGGATCAGCGGCATCGACAGCATTCGCTATATGCCGGGTCACGGGCTGCTCGGCGCGGCCAAGGCCGCGATGGAGAGTCTGATCCGCTCCTTCGCCCACGAGTTCGGTCCCGACGGCATCACCGTGAACGGCGTCTGCCCCGGCGGCTTCGAGACCGATTCATCGAAGATCTGGGGCGGTTCCGAATATGAGTTCCTGAAGGAGCGCTTCACGGTCCAGTCGGCGATCAAGGACTTCGGGACGGTCGACGACCTCGCCGCGGTCGTCGGCTTCCTGGCTTCGCCCGAAGCGCGATTCGTGACCGGTCAGACGATCGTCGTGGACGGTGGAGTGACGTCGAACTTCGGCGACCTCGACGCCCTCAACACCGCGACCCGCCAGTTCAAGAACGGAATCGTGGTCTCATGAAGAAGGTCCGGCTGGGCTCGGGGTCCGGGTACTGGGGGGACATGCTCGAGTCGGCGGTCACGCTGGCCCGACATGGCGAACTGGACTACCTCGGGTTCGACTTCCTGGCGGAGTTGACGATGTCCCTGCTCCAGGGCGCGAAGCGACGGGACCCGGCCAAGGGATATATCCCCGACATCGTTCCCTGGATGCGCACCCTGCTGCCGATCACCCACGCGCAGGGCACCCGGATGATCCTCAACGGCGGAGGCGTCAACGTCCCCGCTGCCGGCGACGCCGTGGCCGCCGAGATCCGGGCCGCCGGTCTGAACAAGATGCGCCTGGCGGTCATCGAGGGCGACGACCTCACCGGCCGGATCCCGGAGCTTCTCGCTGCCGGTGTCCCGCTAACGAACCTGGACACCCACAGCCGCGACTTCGCCTCCATCGCCGACCGGGTGGTGGCGGCACACGCCTATATTGGGTCAGAGACGATCGTGGAGTCCCTGGAACAGGGCGCCGAGGTGGTCATCGGCGGCCGCCTCGCGGACAGTGCGCTGTACGTCGGGCCGTTGGCTCACGAGTTCGGGTGGACGCCGCAGAGCGAACAATGGGATGCGATCGGGGCGGCCATCACGATCGCCCACGTGATCGAGTGTGCCGGCATCTGCAGCGGCGGCATGAGCTCGCAGTGGAAGGACGTGCCGGAGCCGTGGAATCTGGGATTCCCGATCGCCGAGGTCTCTGCCGACGGCTCGGCGGTCATCTCGAAGGTGGCGGGAACCGGGGGTCTGATCAATGAATGGACGATCAAGGAGCACCTGCTCTATGAGACCCACGACCCGAAGGACTATCGGATGCCGGACGGCATCGCGGATCTGACCACGGTCAAGGTCGAGGAGATCGGCAAGGACCGGGTCCGGATGAGCAATATGACCGGGCGCGAGATGCCGGAGATGCTCAAGGTCCAGATCGGCTACACCGACGGCTGGATCGCGGAGGCACGGGTGATGATCCCGTGGCCCGACACTCTGGAGAAGGCGGACCGGTGTGAGGAGTTCGTCCGTCGGCGACTCGACATTCTGGGCATCAGCCCTCGAGAGATCCGGTTCGACCGGGTCGGCCTCGACTCGCTCGGTGGATCGCTGATCCCGCGCCCGAAACGGGATCCCGAAGAGATCGAGTTGCGCGTCGCGGCTCGGGTCGAGACCCGCGCCGAGGCCGATGCGATCCGCCGGGAACTCACCCATGTGACGACCGCCGGGCCGGTGGGCACGGCATTCGGCGCCCAGATCAAGGCGCGCGAGGTCGTCGCGCTGTGGCCGACGCTCGTGCCGCGCAGTCTCGTACCGACCAATGTCGTTGTGGAAGAGGTGACCCAGGATGTCCATTTTGCATGACATCGCATTCACTCGATCGGGTGATAAGGGAGACGTAAGCAATATCGGAATCATGGCCAAGACTCCCCAGGATTACCTCACTCTGCGCGAATGGGTGACCCCTGAACGCGTGAAGGCGTTCTTCGGAGACGTCGTCCAGGGGTCCGTCGAGGTCTATGAACTGGAGAACATCCACTCGCTCCAGGTGGTCATGCGGGGAGCGCTCGGTGGGGGCGCGACCCAGACCCTGCGCTTCGACGAGACCGGAAAGTCCATGGCGGCCCTGATGTATCGATTCCCCATCGGCGAGACGGGGCAGCAGGAGGAGGGCCGGTGACTCATCCGGGACTCAACGTCGAGCCGGCGGACGAGGGCGTGGTGGTCGTCAGCCTGGCCCGCCCGGATCGGCTGAACGCACTCGATGACACCGCCCTACGTGCCCTGTCTGGAGCGATACGAACTCTCGCTGCCGAATCACAGACCCGAGCGATCATCCTGACGGGTCAGGGCCGGGCCTTCTGTGCCGGGGGCGACCTGTTCGACCTCGGCCCACGGCTCAAGGGTGCCGGTGTCGAGGGTGCTCGGCAGCACATGCGTGACTATCACGAGGGGATCCGGGCCATCCAGGCCGTGGACGTTCCGGTGATCGCGGCCGTGAACGGCGCCTGTGCCGGCGCGGGCATCAGCCTGGCCGCCGCCTGTGACCTGGTGGTGGCCGATCGGTCCGTCTCGTTCACTCCGGGCTTCACACAGGCGGGGATCGTGCCCGATCTCGGGTCGCTCTACTTCTGGTACGAGGCGCTGGGGCCGAGGCTGGCCAAGGAGTTGGCGATGCTCGGGGAGCCGATGTCCGCAGTTGCGGCACAGGAGCACGGCCTGGTCAACCACCTCACGGACGACGGCTCGGCTCTGGTCAAGGCGAGGGAACTCGCGGCCCGGCTGGCGGCCGGGCCGGCTTCGGCCCTCGCCATGATCAAGTCACTGATCAATGCGGTGCCGGCTACCGAGTTGGGCAGGAGTTTGGAGTTGGAGGCGTTCGCCCAGGCTGCGGCCTTCCGTACCGGTGAGGTCGATGCGGGCTTGATCGGCTTCCAGACCAAGCAGCGGCCGGTCTTTCCGGATCGTCAGCGATGAGCGGCGAAGCGGCTGCGGCCGCGGTCCTCACCTCGCGCGAAGAAGGCATCTTCTGGATCCGGATGAACCGGCCCGAGGCCGCCAACTCGCTCAACGCCGAGCTTCGGGCGGGATTGTGGCGGGCATTCGAGGAGTTCGGTGCTGATGACGAGGCGCGGGTCGCGGTGTTGATCGGCTCGGGTGACAAGGCCTTCTGCGCGGGTGGTGACCTCAAGGAGATGAAGTCCCACGGTCTCCAGGTGCCGCCACCCGATTTCATGCCGCACCTCAACCGCAACATCCGGATCGACAAGCCCGTGATCGCGGCCGTGAACGGAGTAGCGCTCGGCGGCGGGTTCCTGCTGGCCCAGATGTGCGACCTGTGCATCAGCGTCGAACACGCCACCTTCGGTATCACCGAAGCCAGATGGGGGCGCGGTGCGCCGTGGGCGAATCCGCTGCCATGGATGATTCCACCCAAGGTGGCGCTCGAGATGATGCTGACCGCTCGTCCCCTGACGGCGCGCAGGGCATACGAGGTCGGTCTCGTGAATCAGATCGTCGGAGCCGGCGAGTTGGAGTCGGCGGCACGCGAGCTGGCCGTGACGATCGCCGGCAACGCCCCGCTCACGCTACGTGCCGCCAAACAGATGGTGTACGGCGCGGCGGGGGATCTCTACGACCGATCGTTCGATCAGGCCGAGGAGTACTTCCGTCCCGCCTACGAAAGCGCGGATGCCCAGGAGGGCCCGAAGGCCTTCATGGAGCGTCGTGCTCCCCGCTGGAACGGCTGCTGACCCAGCCGAACGACCGTGATCGGCCACCGTCGATCGGGTGGTGATGCGTGCCGCCGACCGATGCTGTCGCGGAGGCCTGGTCAGGGCAGTTCCAGTGGGGGCCGGGGATTGCTTGACAGCGGTCCAGAACCCCCACATACTCTGTGTACCGCTCGGTCGGTACATACCGGAATCTTCTAACAAGGGAGTGGGCACATGCTTGAAGTCATGGGGCTCAGCGCCGCATATGCGGGCGCTGGTACATCACTCACTTCGGTTGACCTCGAGGTTCGACCGGGCGAGGTGGTGACGGTGCTGGGTAGTAACGGCGCCGGAAAGAGCACGCTGCTGCGTGCGTTGTCGAAGACGATCTCGATGCACACGGGCAGGATCACCGGAGGATCGATCCATTGGCAGGGCCAGGATGTGACGAGAGCGTCCAGTTCGCGAATGGTGCGACTCGGAATCGTCCAATGCCCCGAGGGACGTGGAATCTTCGCGAATCTGACGGTGCACGAAAACCTCAAAGTGGGGTCATTCTCGATCGGCCGGCGAACCGCCAAGGAACGCGCCGAAGAGTGCTATGAGGCGTTCCCCGACCTGGTGCGCTTCCGACGCACCCCTGCCGGCCTGCTGTCCGGCGGCCAGCAGCAGATGCTCGCCGTCGCGCGGGCGCTGATGGTAGGTCCGTCCCTGCTCCTGCTCGATGAGCCGTCGCTGGGGCTGGCTCCGAAGATCGTGGCGCAGGTCGGGGAGATCGTCACCAGGCTCAAGGACCGGGGTACGTCGGTGCTCCTGGTGGAACAGAACGCCGGGATGGCGCTTTCGGTGGCGGATCGGGCCTACGTGCTGGAGATGGGCAGGGTGCTTGTTTCTGGAGCGGCGGAGGTGCTCGCCGAAGACGACACGATCGCCCAGTTGTATCTGGGTGCGGATCCCGATGACCGACCGTTGGCCCCGATAGATAGCGAGGTCGGCTGAATGACGATCACAGCACCCGCACTCTCACTTTCACACGTCAGTGTCCGGTTCGGTGGAGTGATGGCGCTCGATGACGTTTCGTTCACCGTCGAGCCCGGCAGCATCCATGCCGTGATCGGGCCGAACGGTGCCGGCAAGAGCACGTTATTCAACGTGATCTCGAACTTGGTTCCGTTGAAGAGCGGCGCAGTTCTGGTAGGTGGCCAGCGCAGCGACGGGATGAAGCCGCACCAGAGCGCCCGTCTGGGGGTGGCCCGAACATTTCAGAACCTGGGAATCTTTCCAGACATGACGGTCGAGCAGAACCTGCTCCAGGGCATGTATCTACGCGGTTCCGCCGGGTGGCTCGCTACCGGTTTGGGCTTGCGCTCGGCGCGTCGTGAACTCGAGGCACACCGAGCCGAGATACGGGAGGTCTCGCGGACGGTGGGCCTGGCCGGTCTGCTCGAGACCGAGGCGGCCACGCTCAGCTACGGCGATCGCAAGCGAGTGGAGTTGGCCCGTGCTGTGTGTATGCGGCCGCAACTGCTGCTTCTCGATGAGCCTGTCGCCGGCATGAATCCGGCGGAGAAACTAGCCATGGGCGAGACGATCCAATCCGTGAACAGGGACCTGGGTGTGACGGTCGTGCTGGTTGAGCACGACCTCCGGATGGTGATGTCACTCGCGCATTCGCTGACCGTTCTGGACTTCGGTCGGGTCATCGCCTCTGGCACACCCGACGAGGTCCGCCAGGACCCCGAGGTAATCGCCGCGTACTTGGGCGCCCCGGTAGGGCGCGACCCGAAACCACTGCTCACGCAAGGAGATTGAGCGTGCTCGAGCTTTCATACTTTCTGATCAGCGGCGCCGCGCTAGGAGGCCTCTACGGTCTGCTGGCTCTGGGCTTCGTAGTGATCTACAAGGCCACCGAGGTGCTCAACTTCGCACACGGCAGCTTCGTCCTCATCGGCGCCTATCTGACGGCCCGGTTGAGCGGATGGAGCTTCTGGGGCGGGCTGTTCATCGCCATCGTGGCGACCGTGCTGCTGGCCCTCCTGGTCGAGCGGCTCCTGGTGCGCAATATGGCGGGCAGGATCGTCCTCTCCATCACCATCATGACCGTCGGCTTGGACATGGTTCTGCTGACGGCCGCGCGGGCCGAGATCAACACTCAGATCCTGCCGACGAACGACCCCTGGGGCAAGGGGATGGTGGCCATCGGGCAGCTCGACATTCCCGAGTCACGGCTGGTCGCCCTGGGCGTCTCGGTCATCATCGCGACGGCGTTCTTCCTGTGGCTTCGATACTCGCGCTGGGGTCTGGCCTTCCGCGCCGCGACCGAGAAGCGGGAGGCCGCGGCGCTCATGGGCATCGGCCTGGGTCGGCTCTCGGCCATCGCCTGGGGCTTGGCGGGCGCGCTGTCGGTCGTGGCGGGAGTCCTGCTGGCGACCTACCCGTATCCGGGGGTGAACATCGAGCTCGGCACGGTGGCACTCGCCGCACTTCCTGCCGCCGTCATCGGCGGCCTCGATTCCGTCTACGGCGCCATCATCGGAGGTCTGATCGTCGGTATCTGCCAGATCCTGGCACAGGGCTACCAATCGCACCTCTCGATGTTCGGTGCGGGTTTTGCTGAAGTCCTTACCTACATCCTGATGATGCTCGTGCTGCTTGTGCGACCTCGTGGGCTCTTCGGCGGAAGGTCGATCAATCGTGCCTGAATTCATGCGCATTCCGAGAATTCGCTGGAGTTCGGCCGGGGTTCTCGTACTGGTGGCGATTGCTCTGGTGCCACTTCTGATGACTCCAGGTTGGCTCACCATCCTGACTCTGGCCCTGGCCATGGCGATCGGTGCCATCGGACTGGCGATGCTCTACGCGACAGGGCAGCTCTCGCTCGGACATGCCTTCTTCATGGGGGTGGGCGGATATGCCTACGGCTACTTCGTGGAGGAGTCCCGAGGTGAGGTGCTGGGACTCGGTCTCTCGCCGGTGCTCGCCCTGATTCTCGCTGTTGCGGTGGCGGGTGCGGCGGGTGCCCTGTTCAGCCCCATCGCGTCCCGGTTGGGGGGCCTGCAGTTGGCCGTCGTGACCTTGGGGCTGGTGTTCGTGGGCCAACACATCATGCGCAATGCCACGTCGTTGACCGGTGGTTCTCGCGGCCGGATCCTGTCACCACTCAATGTGTTCGACCGTCCCCTCGATGATCCCCAGACGTTGTGGTGGATCACGGTCGGGTGCCTGGTGGCGGCCGGGTTGTTCGCCCACTTCGTGATGAAGGGTCGTATCGGTCTCTCGCTGCGCGCCCTGCACGGAGGCGAGATCTTCGCCAGCACGATGGGCGTCAACGTCCGATTGCGCAAGACCGAGGTCTTCATCGTCTCGTCCATGTTCGCGGGCCTGAGTGGTGCCTTGTTCGCCGTCGTCAACGGCGCGCTGGTCCCCGAGACCTTCAACCTGGCGCTCTCGCTCAACGTGCTGTTGATGATCGTTCTGGGTGGCAGCGGCTTCGTCGTGGTGGGCAGCATCGTCGGGGCCCTGCTCATCGGGATTCTGCCGGAGCTGCTGCGTGAGAATGCCGGAGTCCTCCCGTTCATTGCCGAGGACCTTTTGTCTGACGGAATCGCGCCCACAGAGGCCGCTCACTACCTATATGGCTTCTCGGTGATCCTGTTGCTGATCGTGGAGCCGGGCGGCCTGGTGATTCTTCTCCGTCGAGCATGGCGAGCTGTTCGCAGACCAAGAAAAATGTTCGATTCGTCAGTGGCCTAGGCCAAACGCACATTAATAGTAGGAGTTCAACGTGTCACGATTGAAGACCAAGAGCACCACGATCGCCTCGCTGGCCGCAGCTGCTCTGGTGCTGACGGCTTGTTCCGGAGGATCCTCGTCCGAGGAGCAGGCAGATGGTCTGAAGGTGGGCCCGGGCGTTACCGACGACACCATCCGGCTGGGCCACCTCACCGACATCTCGGGGCCATTCGGTCCGGTAGGCATCGGGTTCCTCGAGGGTGCCAAGCTGTTCGTCAAGGACCGCAACGCGGCGGGTGGCGTGTGTGACCGCAAACTCGAACTGGTCGTCGAGGACCACGGTTACGACGTACAGCGCGCGGTAGCGGCCTACCGCAAGATCAAGGACGACGTCCTCGGTATCGAGGCCGTTCTCGGTGGCGGCATGGCCAACGCTTTGCTACCCGAATTGGAACGCGACGAGCAGTTGGCCACACCGTTGACGTGGACGAGTTCGATGATCAACGGAAAGAGCGTGTATCTCACCGGCGCCGACTACGAGGTCCAGATTGCCAACGGCATGAGCTGGGCGGCCGAGGAGAAGGGTCTCGAAGAGGGCGACTCGGTTGGCTTCGTGGGGCTCTCCGGCGAAGTGGGCGAGGCCGTTCTCGCCGGCGTCGAATACGTGGCGAAGGAGCGAGGCCTCAAGGTGTCGGCCAGTTGGATCGCGCCGACCGACACGGACTTCACGGGTGCGATCAGCACCCTCAAGTCGTCCGGCGCCAAGGTCATCGCCGTGATGCCGTCCACGCCGCAGTTGGCGACGCTGATGTCGACCGCCGAGTCGGTCGGCCTCAAGGCGCTCTGGGTGGGTGCCTCGCCCGGCATCTTCGACACGAACCTGCTCAAGGGCGCAGCCAAGGAGACATTGGAGAACGATCTCGTGATCTCCTCGGGTCAGGCCCCGTGGGCGGCCGATACGCCGGCGGCCGAGAAGGTCCGGGAGTCCTATGCCGCGCAGGGCTCCAAGGTGCCCCAGCAGAGCGGAATCCTTACCGGATACGCGCAGGCAGAGGTGTTCGCCCAGGTACTCGATGCGGCCTGTGCCAAGGGAGACCTGACCCGTTCGAGTATTCTGGCTACGTTCCAGAGCATGGACGCCGTGGACACCGGCGGTCTTATCAGCACGTTGGACTTCACCCGTGGAAAGGGCAAGTCTCAGAGCCTCGAGAGCACGATCCTGCGGCCGAATTCCAAGGTCGATGGCGGCCTCGAGGTGTTGGCCCCCGCGTTCATCTCTCAAGAAGTCTCCGGGTCCGACTTCTGATCGATCCACGGCCGCGGGGTTCTCGAATCGAGAACCCCGCGGACCGATACCCCGTTAATGCCCTGAGGCATCTTCACTAGTAGGAGTAGGAACGTGTACCACGAGGGACTCAACCGGACCGTCAACTCGAATTTCGACGAGAGCTGTCGGCGTTGGGGTAACCGGATCGCACTCGTTGAGGGCGACAAGCGCTGGACCTACCTCGAACTTCGTCGCGAGGTGGCGGTCATGACGAAGGGCCTACGGGACGCGGGAGTCACCTCCTCGGACCGAGTCGCCTTCTTGACGGGAGTCACCTCGAACTGGGCCGTCCTCTTCTACAGCCTGCTTCGCATCGGCGCCGTCGCCGTGCCGCTGAACATGACCTGGGTCGGCCGCGAGATCAAGGACGGTCTCCGGTTGACCGACGCCACCGTGCTGGTGGCGACAGAGGACTTCCGTGGCCAGGACTATGTGGAACGAGCCATCGACGGGGCGGGGATCGAGACGGCGGAGGGCATCAGCGGAACAGTGTCGTGTCGCGACCTGCCGCACTTGCGGATGCTCATCTCGGCCGAGGGAACCGGCACCCACGCGAGCGTGGCGGCGTCGCTGCCCGGGTTGGTGGCCCAAGGGCGCGTCAATGTCTCCGCCGAGGAATTCGCATCGACTTCGGCCGAGGTCACTCCGGCATCGCACAGCATCTACCTGCTGACCTCGGGGACGAGCAGTTTCCCGAAGCCCGTCATCCACTCCCATGAGAGTCTGATGGTGGGCGTTGCGAACTATGCCGATGGCGTCGAGGCGGACAAGGACGACTCGAATCTGATCATCGCCCCCAACTACCACGTTGCTGCCTACTTCAATCTGATCATGATGCATCTGCGAGGCGGGGCGCTTCACCTCATGCCCTTCTTCGAACCGCGTAAGGCACTCGAAATCATCGAACGTGAGCGAATCTCGCTCATCTTCGGCTTTGATGTGCACTTCTTGATGCTCAAGAGGGATCCGTTGTTCGGTCTCTTCGACTTCAGCAGCATCACCCGGACGATGGTCGGATCGAGCCCCGCTTCGTTCGATGAGATCGCCGAGATGGGGATCACACACCAGGGCAACATCTACGGATCGAGTGAATACATCGCCGCCCAGACGTTCTTCCCGTACCGGGACCGGCACGACATCGAGCGGATGCGTAACTCCCATGGTCGCCCGGGGCTGGGGACGGAGATCAAGATCGTTGATCCGGTGACCGGTGAAGAGGCCATGGTCGGCACCGCCGGGGAGATCTGTGTCCGGGGGCCGGCGCTGTTCAAGGGCTACTACAACATGCCCGAGGAGACCGCCAAGGCATTCGACGCGGACGGGTTCTTCCGTAGCGGTGACATCGGGTGGGTCGATGCGGAGGGATACCTCTACTACCGGGGCCGTGAGAAGGAGACGGTCAAGACCGGCGGCGAGAATGTCAGCATGCAGGAGGTCGAACTGTTCCTGCAGTTGGAGACTCCGTGGATCAGCAAGGCGCTCGTGGTGGGGCAGCCCGACCAGAAGTGGGGCGAGATCGTGTGCGCCATCGTGCAGCTGATGCCCAACACCGAGATCGCGGGCAACGAGATCATCGACTTCTGCCGCGGGAAGCTGGCCGGTTACAAGATTCCCAAGAAGATCGTCTTCGCATCGTCCGAGGACTGGTCGTTCACGCCGACTGGCAAGCTCGACCGGCGAGCCATGACGACCTGGCTCGAGGAGAACTAGCGCGGCTGCCCGACACGGAGGAGCTTCTCCTCTAGTCTTACCGCCGTGTGGTGGCTCGTGGTGATCCTCGTGCTGGGTTGGATCACACTCGGACCGGTCGCCGTGCTGCTGGTCGGTGGCCTGCTCGCGGTGCCCCGGGTGCGCTCGATGATCCGCCGGCCGGACTGGACACGCTCGGGGGTGCTGAAGTCGGTGGCCATCGCCACCGTGCTGGCCGTGCTCGTACTGCTGGTACCTGCCGGAAGGCTGCCGATCCTGCCCGGGGGCGGTACCTGGCTGGCGCCGGCCTACCTCGGTCGCCCGGCCATCCCGGTCCCGATCGACGTCGCCCTGCCGGCGGCCAACGAGCACCTCGCCGCGCTCGGGCGGGCGACGTCGGCCGGGGACACGTGGTCGACCCGCACGGTCGACTGGGCGGGTCCGGTCGGGGACGCACCCAGCGTGGACTCGCACCTGTACGGCCGGGAGCACTGCGACAACCTCACCTTCGACTCCTCGGATCGGGTGCTGGCCCTGTGCCGCTCCGGGCGGATCCGAACCCTGCGGGTGCTGGACTCGGTCACCCTCGCCCGGCGCGCGGCCCTGAGCCTCTCGCCCGCCCCCGGCGGGTTGGCGGCGGTCTGCTCACGACCCACTCAGTACCTGGACGGCTCCGACCGGATGGTGTTGCCGACCACCGACCGGCAGGTCCTGGTGGTGCGCACCCGGGACGATCGGGGCAAGCCGGACCTGAGCGTCCAGTACCGATGGAGCCTGGCCGCGGTGCTGCCGGCCGACGACTGCCTGGTGGGGGTGCTGCCCGACGCCACCGGGCGGATCTGGTTCGCCTCCGCGGCGGGCGTGGTCGGACACCTGACCCCCGGAGACGAGGGCAGCGACTCAGAGGTGAAGGTAGCCTCGCGCAGGCTGCGGGAGCCGGTCACCGCGCCGTTCTCACTGGATCCCTCAGGATCCGCCTACGTGGTCACCGACCGTGCCCTGTACCGGCTGGGCGCCGGAGCGGGGAACCGGGTCTCCATTGTGTGGCGACGGGTCTACGACCGCGGTACTCGCACCAAGCCGGGACAGCACAGTCAGGGCAGCGGTACCGCGCCGGTACTGCTGGAGGGCGGCGCGGTCGCGATCGCCGACAACTCCGAACCGCGGATGGACGTGGTGTTCTTCGACCGGTCCGAGGGGCGCGAGCTGTGCAAGCAGCCGGTCTTCGGCACCGGGGCCAGCGACGTCGGCCTCGTCTCTACCGGTCGCGGCGTGGTGGTCACCAACACCTATGGGTACACCGGGCCGTCCTCGACGTTGCTCGGCTTCGGCACTACCGGAGGGATGGCCCGGGTGGACCTGCGCGCCGACTCCTGCCCGGTGGCCTGGACGAACCCGGTCGTGGCGCCGTCGGCGGAACCGGTGCTCTCCACCGCGACCGGCCTGCTGTACACCTGGGCCAAGCGGACCAACCTGTGGGGCGTCAGCGCCTGGTACCTGATCGGGCTGGACGTGCACACCGGTCAGACCCGCTATCAGGTGCGCGGTGGCCTGGGCCTGCTCCATAACCCCGACGGATCCGCCGTTGCGCTCGCTCCGGACGGGGCGGCTCTGGTGCCGACCGTGGCCGGGATGGTGCGGATCCATGACCACGCCTGAGCTTCAGGCCGGATCTGGTGTCAGGGCCAGCTGAGGCCCACCGCCGCCTCGGAGAGGTCCCAGAGTCGACGCTGGTTCTCGGTGTTGCGGGCCACGCCGGAGGCACTCACCAAGGTCGGCGCTCCGCGCATCTCGCCCAGGCCCGAGGGGCCGACGTAGGAGCCCGCGGCAAGGTCCGCTGTCGCGGCCATCAGGGTCGGCCAGGCCCCGTGGGCCGCCGGCTGGCTGATCGATCGGACCGACGCGTCCACGATGCTGGCGATGCCACCGCTCGATCGCCCGTACCTGCCGTGGGTGGCGAGGTGGGTTCCGGCGAATCCGGGATGTGCTGCCATCGCGTCCACGGCCAGGCCGGCGGCCTGGAGCCGACGATCGAGCTCGAAGGTGAACAACAGGTTCGCAAGCTTCGACGCCCCATACTCCTTGAACCCGTTGTATCGCCGCTTCTCCAGGCACGGATCGTCGAGGGGTGCCCGCCGGGCCACCCGATGCAGTTGGGAGGAGACGGTCACCACCCGGGCCCGGTGGTCCAGTCGATGGTCGGTCCGAGCCAAGGCCGGCAACAGCAGGCCGGTGAGCAGGAAGGGACCGAGGTGATTGGTGCCCAACTGAGTCTCGAACCCGTCCACGGTACGTCCGCGGGGTGGGGACATCACCCCGGCGTTGTTGATCAGTAGGTCGATCCGCGGTTCCTCGCCGATCGAGGCGGCCGCTTCGCGGACCGAGGCCAGGGAGGCGAGGTCCAGCCGGATCCCGACCAGGTCCGCCTCGGGCACCTCGGCCCGGATCGCCTCGATGGTGGCCGTGGTCTTGTCCGGGTTGCGCCCGGCCAGGACCACTCGCGCCCCCCGCCGCGCCAGCTCAAGCGCCGTGTGGTGGCCGAGACCGCCCAGGGTCGGGCCGGTCACCACGGCGGTACGGCCGGACTGGTCGCCGATCTGTGCCGGTTGCCACCGGGTGCTGGGGGTCACGGGGTGACCGCCATGTTCGCGAGGATGGTCGTGCCGAGCGCGACGTCTCCACCGATCTGCGCCCGATCGGCGGCCTCATGCCGTCCGCCGGTGAGCAGCGCGAAGGTCTCCACGTCCATCCGCAGCCGTACTGTCGGGTCGCTGGGAGGTCGCTCCAGTGCACGGGCCCGCAGATCGTCACCGACCAGCAGCGAACTCTCGTGGGCACCGATCACCTCGAGTGCCACGCTGGTCCCGGCCGGTGCCTTGACCCGCTTGCCGACCACGAAGCCCAGACTCTCCGACAAGTAGCGCACGGTGTGCAGCGCGGCAGGGGAGTCCAGGCCGCCGGGACGGCCGACGGCCCGGCGGATGTCCTGCTCGTGCATCCACACATCCAGCGGCCGGTTGCGCAGCAGCGTGCGGGTGTTCCAGCCGATCGCCCCGAAGATGCCCGGTGCCGGGGTGTCCGGGTCGAGGGGCGGCTCGGCGCTTAAGGCGGCGCGCCGTACCTGGACGGCGCCTCGCAGTTCGGCGATCAGCTCTTGGGGAGACCGGTCCCGGCGCGCCAACACGCCCTGCTCGGTGAAGACACTCATCGGTGAGGTGACGTGGGTCGGTGAGCCCAGCTCCACGCCGCCGGGGTCGGTGTGCTCGCCGCCGGCCAGCAGGTGCTCCAGATGGGCGAGATGGGCCAGCACCGCGTGGACGTCCCAGCCGGGCAGGTCGGTGGGCAGCGCCCAGGCAGGGTCGGGCAGATCATCGAGCAGGGCCAGCACGTCGTCGACGGCGCTGGACCAGACGGTGACGTACTCGCTGAGCTCGACTACGGGATCCGAGAGGGAGGACATGTCCCGAGAGTAATGCCGCGCGGGTGAGGATGCCGAGCGATTGGCGTACTCGGGGTACGTGGCCGGGGCCGCCCCGCCGGGTGGCAGGACGGCCCCGATCGAATCCCCCGGGACTTCGAGTCGACGGCTCAGAAGGCGGCCTCGTCCAGATCCATCAGGGACAGGTCGGTCGCCTCGGCCATCGCGAGTTCGGCGCTGATCTTGGGCAGCACCTCACGAGCGAAGAACTGAGCCGCAGCCACCTTGCCCTCATAGAAGGCCTTGTCGGTGGTGGACACCTGACCGGCCAGGGCCTTGAGAGCGACCTCGCTGCCTCGCAGTAGCAGCCAGGCGCTGACCACGTCACCGAGGGCCATCAGTAGTCGAGTGGTGTTCAGGCCCACCTTGTAGATATTGCGGATGTCGCCGCCCTCGGCCGAGGCGTCCGCACTCATCAGCGTGTTGATCATCAGGCTGACCAGGGCATTGGCGTCGGTCAATGCCTTGGCCAGCAGGGCACGCTCGTTCTTCAGTCGGGCGTCGGCGTTCTCGTCGGCGATGAAGCTCTGGATCTCACCGGCCAGATGGCCCAGTGCCCGCCCCTGATCCTTCACGATCTTGCGGAAGAAGAAGTCCTGGCCCTGAATCGCCGTGGTGCCCTCGTAGAGGGTGTCGATCTTCGCGTCCCGGACGTACTGCTCCAGCGGGTACTCCTGCAGGAACCCGGAGCCGCCGAAGGTCTGCAGGGACTCGGTCCCCAACAGCACCCAGGAACGCTCCGAGCCATATCCCTTCACGATCGGCAGCAGCAGGTCGTTGACCGCGACCGCCAGGTCATCGACCTCACCGGCATGCTCGGCGATCGCGACCCGGTCCTGCCAGGCGGCGGTGTAGAGCACCAAGGAGCGCATCGCCTCGGCGAAGGACTTCTGCGTCATCAGGGAGCGCCGCACGTCGGGGTGGTGCGTGATGGTCACCCGAGGGGCGGTCTTGTCCGACGACCGGGTCAGGTCGGCACCCTGGACCCGCGACTTCGCGTAGTCCAGAGCGTTCAGGTAGCCACTGGAAAGCGTGGCGATGGCCTTGGTGCCGACCATCATCCGGGCGTTCTCGATGACCTGGAACATCTGCGCGATGCCGTTGTGCACCTCGCCCAGCAGCCAGCCCTGGGCCGGCTCGCCGCCGCCGACCTGGGGGTCGCCGAAGGTGAGCTCGCAGGTGTTGGAGACCTTGATCCCCATCTTGTGCTCGACGTTGGTCACATAGGCGCCGTTGCGGGCACCGGTGAGCTCACCGGTCTCGGGGTCGAAGTGCTTCTCGGGCACCAGGAACAGGCTCAAACCCTTGGTACCGGGTCCGCCTACGCCCTCGACGCCGACCGGCCTGGCCAGCACCAGGTGCATCACGTTCTCGACCATGTCGTTGGTGGCCGAGGTGATGAAGCGCTTCACCCCGGTGATATTCCACGAGCCGTCGTCGTTCAGGGTGGCCTTGGCGCGGCCTGCTCCCACGTCGGATCCGGCGTCGGGTTCGGTCAGCACCATGGTGCAGCCCCACTGCCGGTCGACCATGAGTTGGGCGATCCGCTGGTCCCGCTCGGTGCCGTTGCGGTGCACGACGGCGGCGAAGGCAGGCCCGGCGGCGTACATCCAGATGGGCGCGTTGGCGCCCAGGATCAGTTCGGCCAGGGCCCAGATCAGGGAATTCGGGCCGCGGGTGCCACCGAGCTCCTCACCGATCTGAAGGCGCCAGTACTCGGAGTCCATCCAGGCTCGGTAGCTGCGCGCGAAGCCCTCGGGGACTGGGGCCTCGTGGGTGGCCGGGTCGAAGACCGGGGGCTCACGGTCGCTGTCGACATATGAGGCGGCCAGGTCCTCGCGAGCGAGCCGGTCGACCTCGACGAGGATCTCGCGTGCCGTATCGGCGTCGATCGCCTCGAACGGGCCGGTGCCCAGCACCTCCCCGCGCTCGAGCACCTCGAACAGATTGAATTCGATGTCGCGCAGATTGCTCCGGTAGTGGCTCACTGCCCCGTCCTTCTTCCGATTCTCTAGCCCCGGATCAGGTCCGGCGCGGGATGTCCGGGCGCTCGTGGACCCGCACCCGAGGCGATGATTACTCGCCAGTAACATCTATCATGCCGCGTAGTCCATGAGTACGCAAGACCAGGTCGCTCGACGGCCCGTTCGGGAGAACTCGACAGCCCCTACTGCTGGCATCTCTCAATCTGACAGACTGACCCCATGCGCGTCTCAGCCAAGTCCGACTATGCCCTGCGGGCACTCATCGAGATGGCGACGCGTACCGACGGCAAGCCGGTCAGCGCGGAGGAGCTGGGCAAGTCCCAAGAGATCCCGCACGGCTTCCTCCAGGCGATCCTGGCCGACCTGCGACGAGCTGGAGTGGTGATCAGTCAGCGCGGCCAGTCCGGTGGTTGGCGGATGGCGCGGGAGGCCAGCGAAGTGTCGGTGGCCGATGTGATCCGTGCCGTGGACGGGCCGCTGGTGTCGGTCTACGGCCTGCGTCCCGAGAGCGTCACCTACAACGAGCGTGCCGACGTGCTGCAGCCGGTCTGGATCGCGGCTCGAGGGGCCCTGCGCGATGTCTTCGAGAACGTGTCGATCCAGCAACTGGCCGACCGGGACCTACCCGCCGAGGTCACATCGCATACCCAGGACGACGAGGCCTGGCTGCCGCACTGAGCGGTGCCGGACCTTGTGGCCGGCGCCCCAGGCGCCGGGATCAGGCAGGGACCGGTCGCACTCGGGTGTGCGTCAGCGCCTCTACCTCGACTCCCGCGAGGTCTGCGAACGCCGCTGTGACCGGAGTCCAGTCGTCTCGCCCATGCACCGGCTGGGTCAGCACTCGGCCGTTCTTGAGCCGGGAGCGCCAGAGGTCGACCGCCTCACGTGCTCGGGCCTGGGTCTGCGGGTCGGCAACGGCAGGCACCGAGATCAGCACGTGCAACCTCAGCCCAGCGAGTCCGTCCAGGGCCAACTCCACCTGCTCTGCGCTCGCCTTCCCCAGGGCCGGCAGGCTGATCAACGGGATCCTGGTGCCGCGCCAGATCCGGCGGCAGAGCTCGGCCCAGGAACCTTCGACGTGACGACGCTTGAGTCCGTGCTGGGTGTGGTTGCGTCGCAATTCGATGGTGGCCAGGTCGCCTTCCAGCACCCGGTGCACAGGGACCTTGAAGCCCTGCTCATGGAGCGCGTCGCGGTGATCCACCAGTTCGTGGGCGAGGTGATTGCCGGTCAGTCCGGCCAGGTCGATGTGCAGGTAGCAACTGCGTCGGGCCATGCCTCGACGGTGGCCGGGCGAGATGGACGGCGGATGGCCGGTCGGTGACCTTCGGATGCTGCTCAGGGAAAGACTCCGGTGCCGCCGAAGAATCAACTCACGCTGGACACTAGAACATGTTCTATGCGTGTCGTACTCTCGGCGGCATGATCACCTCTGACGCCATCACCTGGAACGCCGCCAACGACGAGCACCCGGCCCGGGCCGCCAGCCAGCGCTCGTACTCGGCCGTGGCGAAGGGCGACCTCGCCGAGTGGCTCACCGTGTATGCCCCCGACTGCGTCCTGGAGGACCCGGTCGGTCCCTCGATGTTCGACCCCGAGGGCAACGGGCACCGGGGGCACGCCGGGATCAGCGCCTTCTGGGAGAAGGCGATCGCCCCGATCGGCACCTTCGCGTTCGAGATCAACGACTCGTTCGCCAACCCGGGCTCCAACACCTGCGCCAATATCGGCCGGATCACCACCACGTTCCCCGACGGCTCCAGCACCTATACCGACCTGATCATGGTCTATATCGTCAACGACGAGGGCCAGGTCGCCTCGATGCGTGCCTTCTGGGAGCCGGAGCGGACCATGGCCACCTTCAGCAGGCCCTGACCCTGACCCTGACCCCTGGCTCCTGACCCGTCGACGTGACGACCCCGTCGGCGGGCAGGTGCTCAAGTTCCCGGCTCAGCCCGCTCGCGGCGTGCCTGCAGCGAGAGCGGCGGCCTCGACGTCCGTTCGGGAGCGTCGAGGCGCTCGATCCCCCCATGCCCCCTTACCGGGGAAGAATCCCGGAAGACCGCACGGATAGCGGAAATCGTTGACAGCGACATATCCCGCATGCCAACATGACGTATCGCTTGACGAGAATGACTTCTTCAAGTGGTCGAGATGTAGATCGACGGTCCCGGTGATGCCGAGTGCCCCGGGAGGCCGACCTTCTGCTGACGTATCCAATCGTTCGGATGCACGCCGCAAATCGCGTGACGGACGCTACGTCAGAAAGGAGTCGGTCCGAATACATCACCATCTGTTGCGACTCATACCAGATGATTCGCACCCGCCACTCAGTACCAGTTCCTCGGGGACCGTTACTGAAACCGCGACACCCCGTCCCTGATTCGACGTCGTTCCGCGACGTCAATTCGTGACGCCCCCGATTTTTGGGCGCGGAGCTTTTTTGACGACCCAAAATGCAATCGCTGTCTACGAGTGAGGAACCATGAAGGCAATTTCAAAGCTTGCGCTCAGCGGATCGAGCGTTGTTCTCGGATTGACCCTGAGTGCGTGTGGCTCGGGCTCGAACGCTGCTGACGCGCCGGTACCCCAGCCGGTTGAAGGCGCTGCGGACACCGAGGGCTACGCCCCGGGCGACGCGGCGTGTCAGCGAAACAAGGATGCAGGGAAGATCACCTACATCTCGTCCTACAGCTATGCCGCCAGCGGCTCGATCATGGACGTCTTCATGGCGCGCGACCTGGGTTACTACGACGCCCTGTGCCTCAACGTCGAGATGAACACCGCCGGTGCCTCGGGCCAGCAACTGGTCAACGCCAACAAGGCCCAGTTCACCTCCGTGGGCTCGGCGCCCAGCGTTCTGGACACCGTGGCGAACGCGAAGAACATCACCGCCGTGGCGACCTACGGAACCACCGACCCGCACTGCATCCTGGCCAACAAGAGCATCAAGACCCTCAAGGACCTGGAGGGCAAGCGGCTCGGCTACTTCACCCAGGTCGCCCCGGTGGCCCGGGCACAACTCGCCAAGGCCGGTGTCGACCTGAGCAAGGTGAAGTTCACCAAGATCACCAACTACGACCCGACCATCGTCACCCGGGGCACGATCGACGCCGAGATCGCCTACGCCTCCAGCCAGTGCGCCAGCCTCAAGGACCAAGGCATCGAGTTCAGCGAGTTCCTGCCGGCCGAAGCAGGCGTCGAGAGCACCTACAGCGTGATGGAGGTGAACTCGACCTTCCTGAAGGAGCACCGAGACACCGCCGCGGACTTCATGCGGGCCACGTTGAAGGCGCTCCAGTACTGCCTGGACAACGAGGACAAGTGCGTGGAGCACGTGACCACCCTGGCCGCCGACGACAACCAGGGTGACTCGTTCCCGTTGGACCAGCAGAAGCGGACCTGGGCCGTGGAGTCCCAGTGGATCAGGGACAGCACGGTCAAACCGCTGGGTGCCCACACCCGCGAGGAGTGGGAGGCAGCCGTTGAGTTGAACCGGGAGTTCAGCGACGTGAAGGAGATCGCAGACCTGGACACCGTGGTCGACTTCGACCTGGTCAAGGACTTGTACGACGCTGACGACGTGCTGATCTGGCCGGGCAAATGACCACGGCGCTGACCACCGCGGGTGCCGAGGTAGCGGTCCGGGGAGTCACCAAGCGGTTCGGTGTTCGGGGCCAACCGGTCACGGTTCTCGATGACGTCGACCTGCGGATCGCCCCGGGCGAGTTCGTCTCGGTGATCGGTCCCAGCGGCTGCGGTAAGTCCACCCTGCTGCGCATCATCGCGGGCCTCCTGGATGCCGATGAGGGTACGGTCGCGATCAACGGCGAGGGGGTCCCCCACGCGACCCGTCACAAGGCCATGGGACTGGTGCCGCAGACTCCGGCCCTGCTGCCGTGGCGCTCGGTACGCGACAACGTCCTGTTGCCCGCCCAGGTGAACACTGCCGCCAACAAGGGCCGCAACCTGTTGGATGTCGACGAGCTGCTCACCTCCTTCGGCTTGGGGAAGGACCTGCGCAAGTACCCCCGGCAGTTGTCCGGGGGCATGCAGCAGCGTGTCGCGATTGCCCGCGCTTTCGTGTTCGATCCCCCCGTCCTGCTCATGGACGAGCCGTTCTCGGCACTCGATGAGATCACCCGTGACCAGCAGCGACTGGGACTCCTGGACTTCTGGCAGTCCAACCGGCGTTCGGTCATGTTCATCACGCACTCGGTGCCCGAGGCGATCCTGCTTTCGGACCGGGTGGTGCTGATGGCGGCCCGACCGGGACGCATTGCCGAGATCACCGACATCGACCTGCCGCGGCCCCGCGACGAATCGGTGTTCCTAAGTCCGCAGTTCCGTGAGTACGAGATCCGAATCCGGGACGGGTTGAGGAGGGTGATGAAGAATGCCGAGGACTGAGGAGGCATCCACCGTGACCGTGGATCAAACGCGTCAACAGAGCACCGGAAAGCCTGCAGGAAAGACAGTGAAAACTGCCGTTCCCAAGACTTCGGCCTGGGCGCGATGGCGTTTCGGTCTCTGGGTTCCCGCCCTGGTGACCTTTGTCGGACTGGCGATCGCATGGGAATACGTGGCACACGCGAACCCCTTCGTCATCCCGCCTCTGGGAAGCATTGCCGAGAGCATCGCCAACGACCCGAGCGCCTATTGGAACAACCTCTTGGTCACCCTCAAGGAGGTGGCCGTGGGAGGCGGCGCTGCCATTGTCTTGGGTTACCTGTTGGCCGTTCTGATGTGCGAGTTCAAGATTCTGGAACGTGCCCTCATGCCGGTGGTGATGGTCATCATGGTGACCCCGGTCATCGCGATTGCTCCGGCATTGGTGGTGGCCTTCGGATTCGGCATGCTGCCCAAATATATTGTCACCATCATCGTGGCGATCTTCCCGATCCTGATCAACTCACTGGCGGGACTCAGGGCGGTGGACCCAGGCACGCTGGATGTGCTCCGGGTGGTCAACGCGAGCAGGTGGGAGATCTTCTGGAGGCTGCGTTTCCCGGGGAGCATGCCCTACTTCTTCGCCGGGCTGAGGATCGCCATCCCCTTTGCGATCATCGGGGCCGCGGTCGCCGAGTTCGTGGCTGCCGGGGAGGCGGCCGGGTTGGGAGCCATGGTCTCCATCGCCGCATCCCAGGCGAACCTCGAGGTGACCTGGGCCGGAATCTCGATGTTCTGCGCGCTGGGATTGCTCCTGGTCGCCGCGTTGGCGCTGCTGCGCCGTCGGGTCCTGTGGTGGGACAACCACGGCCGGGCTCCCAAGTAGTGCCCGAGCCGGCCCGGGGCCCGCGCAGATGGTCGGCCGGCAGTGAAGTTCAAGAGTCCACAGATGAGTGAATAGAGAAGGTGTTTGTTGTGAGTTCTGGAGTCAAGTTCACCAGCATGATCGAGTCCACGAAGGAGGACTGGGACCTCATCACGCCGGGCTGGGCGACCGAACAGAGCAAGGTGCCCGAGCATGCCCTACAGATGTTGCGGACCCTGGGAGACGCCAAGGGTGAGTTCCCGATCACTCGGCTCGAGCACTCCCTGCAGACGGCTACCCGTGCCGAGGCAGATGGTCGGGACGAGGAGTACATCCTCTGCGCGTTGCTGCACGACATCGGGGACGTGATGGCTCCGGCCAACCACCCCGACATCGCCGCGGCGGTGCTGAAGCCGTTCGTCTCCGAGGCGAACCACTGGATGGTCGCCAACCATGACGTCTTCCAGGGGTACTACTTCTGGCACCACCTGGGGTGGGACCGCAATACCCGGGAGAAGTTCCGCGGCTCCGAGTACTTCGAGTACACCGAGGAGTTCTGCTTCAAGTACGACCAGGCCGCGTTCGACCCGGATTACGTGAGCGCCCCGCTGGAGCACTTCGAGCCGTTGGTGCACGAGATCCTGTCCCGCAGGAACTCGTTCTGACCGGTGGGGGTCGGGGCCGGCTCGGGCCGCCCCCGACCCCCACCTGCTGTGCCCCACGGTCCGCGTGGCCGTGGGTGTTCGTGCGTCACTGTCCGGAGTGGAGGAGTGGAGATGTCGTTGACCGAGTTCAGGGTCGAGAAGCTGCGAGTGTTCGAGTTCGAGTTCGATGGCTTGCCGCACGCCATGGTGCAGGTCGAACTCGACCAGGGTGTGGTGGGATTCGGCGAGGCGAGCGACGGGTACGGGTTCGCCCATCCGGGTCTGCTGCGCACGATCGTGCAGGACGTGGTGGCGCCGCTGCTGGGTCGGCCGGGCATGGTCTCGGTGCCCCAGGTCGCCGGTCTGTTGAAGTCGGAGCTCCGACGCCGGCCCGGGCTCGCCGGCCCGGTCGGCCACGCCGTGAGTGCCGTCGAGATGGCCTTGTGGGACGCCGTGGCTCGCCGGGACGGGCTCAGCGTGCGGACCATGCTGGGCGGCCACCGGGAGCGGATCGGGGTGTACGCCTCCAGCCACTTCCTTTTCCAGGGCGATGCCGACTGGCACCTGCGCGCCCTGGAGCCCTGGCTGGCGCGCGGGGTGGGTGCGGTGAAGCTCCGGCTGGGGTTGGACTGGCGTACGGATCTGGAAACCCTGGCTCAGGTGCGCGATCGACTGGGGCCGACGGTTGACATCTTCGTGGACGGCACCGAGCACTACAGCCTGGACACGGCCCTGCGCGTCAGCCGGGCCCTGGCCGACCTGGGGGTCTCGATGTTCGAGGAGCCCATCCCCCAGGAGCGGCACCTGGGCGTGCAACGGCTGGTGGAACAGTCTGCGGTGGCGATCGGCTACGGCGAGCACTTCGGCATGTCGGGTGACTACGACCGCGCGATCAGGGACGGGCGTGCCGACGTCCTCCAGCCGGACCCGGCCACCTCCGGAGGGCTGCTGGAGGTGGTGAAGGTCGGCGAGCTCGCTGAACGGGCCGGTCTTCCGGTCATCCCGCACTCGGCTGCCGGGCCGGTCGCCTTCGCGGCGAACCTACACGCATGCAGTGCCCTCAAGACGTTCCATCTGGTGGAGTTCCCCTACTCGATGGCGGAGCCGTGGCACGAAATCCTCGACACGGACCCCTTCACCCTCGAGCACCTGGAGAGGGGTGCGTTCGCGGTGCCGACGGGGCCGGGACTGGGCATCGAGGTGGATGAGGCCGCATTGGTTGGGCGCTCTGCTCGGGTCACCGACATCGAGGTGCCGGCCAGCACGGCTGCGTGGACGGACTGGTCACAGGGCAACGTCTGACCTGGCGTGGGTCACGCGGTGTGCTGGGTGATCCAGTCCACGATGGGACGGAGTGCCTGCCAGTCGGCGCGGACCAGGTCCACGAGCTCAGGGGTGTGGATCACGGGTTCGAATCCGATCGGGTGACCGAAGATCAGTGCCTTGTGCCGGAGCAACTCGATGCGCGGGTGATCGATCTCCCAGCCGCGGGGTTTGGTCTTCAGCTTCTCGCCGCCGACCTCGAACCCTGCCTTCTCGGCCTTCTTGACCAGTCGTTCCAGTCGGGGGCCGGTCGTGTCGTCGTCCACAGCAGCGCGGAACGCTGCGAGTCGCTCCGGTGAGAACCAGTAGCAGCCCGCGCCGGTCCGTACACCGCGAGCCGACAGTTCGACGTAGAACCCGGTCTCTGGGGCAGTGGCAACGAACGCACCCTGATGGGTCTTGAACGGCTCCTTGTTGCGGCTGAAGCGAACGTCTCGGTGCGGACGGAAGATCTTCGCGGGACCGAATGTGGGTCCGAGGGCCGCGGTGAGGGCGGTCATGGGTGCCTTGACCGACTCCAGGTAGGTGTCCTTGTGGGCTTCCCAGAACGTCTTGGTGTTGTCGACCTCAAGGTCGTCGTAGAAGTCGAGCGCCGCGACCGGGAAGCCTTCGAAGGTCATGGACTCAACGGTAGGTGCTGCTCCCCTCGGCGGGTGGGCCGGGTGATGCTGTCTCTGGCGCGATCGGTCGCTCAGCGAAACACCGTGACCTGTCCGTCCTCGACGCCCCAGTGCTGGTCGGTGTGCAGGTTCGCCAGGAGCCGTCGGTCGTGGGTGACCACCAGCAGGGTGCCGGTGTAGTGCTCCAAGGCCTGCTCCAACTGCTCGATCGCGGGCAGATCCAGGTGGTTGGTTGGCTCGTCGAGCACCAGCAGGTTCACCTCGCGCGCCTGCAGCAGCGCCATCGCCGCCCGGGTCCGTTCGCCGCCCGAGAGCCGGTCGACCCGGCTGGCCACCTGATCGGCTCTCAACCCGAACTTGGCCAGCAGGGTTCGCACCTGCGCGGGACTCAACTCCGGTACCTCTGCCTCGAATGCCTCACCCAAGGCGCGGCCCTCGGCCAACCCGGTCCGGCCCTGGTCGATCGCACCGATGGCCACCGTGGCTCCCAGGGACGAGCGCCCGGAACTGGGAGTCAACTCGCCCAACAGCAGCCGCAGCAATGTTGACTTGCCGGCCCCGTTCGGGCCCGTGATCGCGATCCGGTCGCCCGAGTTGACCTGCACCGACACCGGTCCGAGCGTGAACTCACCGCGGGTGACCCGAGCCTCGTCCAGGACCGCGGCCACGGTCGAACCCCGCGGTGCGGCGGCGATCTCGAACTGCAGTACCCACTCCTTGCGCGGCTCCTCGACCTCCTCCAGACGGGCGATCCGGGACTCCATCTGGCGCACCTTCTGGGCCTGCTTCTCGCTCGACTCCGACTGGGCGCGGCGGCGCACCTTGTCGTTGTCGGGGTTCTTCCGCATCGCGTTGCGCACGCCCTGTGACGACCACTCCCGTTGGGTACGGGCCCGGGCGACCAGGTCTCCCTTCTTCGCGGCGAACTCCTCATAGGCGGCACGTGCATGGTGTTTGGCGACGGCGCGTTCGCGCAGGAACGACTCGTATCCGCCGTCGTGGACGGTGACCTGGTTCTGCGCCAGATCGAGCTCGACCATGCGGGTGGCGACTCGGGCCAGAAACTCCCGATCGTGCGAGATCAGCACCACCCCGGCCCGCAGGCCGGTCACGAACTCCTCCAAGCGCGCCAAGCCGGGCAGGTCCAGGTCATTGGTGGGTTCGTCCAGGAGCACCACGTCGAAGCGACTCAACAGCAGTGCCGCCAAGGCAACCCGCGCCGCCTGGCCGCCTGACAGATCCGTCATGAGCGCCTCGACGCCCACCCCCAGGCCCAGTTCGGCCAGCGTGCCGGGGATCCGGTCCGCGAGATCAGCGGCGCCGCTTGCCAGCCACCGGTCGAACGCTACCGAGTACGCCTCATCGGCTCCGGGGACCTCGCTGCCCAACAGTGCGGCGCTGTCCTCCATCGCCCGGGTCGCTTCGGCCGCACCGGTGCGCCGGGCGAGGTAGTCACCGACCGATTCGCCGTCGATCCGCTCGTGTTCCTGCGGGAGGTGCCCCACGAAGGCATCCGGGGGAGCAGCGGAGACGGAGCCCTCCAGCGGCGTGTCCAGCCCGGCGAGCAGGCGTAACAGGGTCGACTTGCCCGCTCCATTGGCGCCCAACACCCCGATCACCTCACCCGGGGAGACGGTCAGGTCGAGGGCTTCGAAGAGAGTGCGATGGCCGAAGCCTCCAGCGAGGTTCTTGGCCACGAGGGTGCCGGTCACGGCCTCACTCTAGGCGTCTCAGTCGATGACGGTGCGGTGAAAGTTGGTGTAGCTGCGCGAGGGGGTCGGGCCGCGCTGACCCTGGTATCGGGAGCCGTAGGCCGCCGAACCGTACGGGTGCTCGGCAGGGCTGGAGAGCTGGAAGAAGCAGAGCTGGCCGATCTTCATGCCCGGGTAGAGCCGGATCGGCAGCGTGGCGACGTTGGCCAGCTCAAGGGTGACGTGCCCCGAGAAGCCCGGGTCCACGAAGCCGGCCGTGGCATGGGTGAGCAGGCCGAGGCGGCCGAGTGAGGACTTGCCCTCGACCCGGGCGGCCAGATCGTCGGGCAGCGTCACGGTCTCGTAGGTGGAGCCCAACACGAACTCACCCGGATGCAGGATGAACGGTGCCGATCCGTCCGGCACCACCTCGCGGGTGAGGTCGGACTGGTCCTCGGCGGGGTCGATATAGGGGTACTTGTGGTTGTCGAAGACCCGGAAGTACTTGTCCAGGCGGATGTCCACGCTCGAGGGCTGAAGCATCTCGGGATCCCACGGGTCCAACCCGATCCGCCCGGCGGTCAGTTCAGCCTGGATGTCGCGATCACTCAGCAGCACAGGACGAAGCCTAGTGGTGAGCGGAGATCTCCGGGTCGCGAGTCCATGGTCGGCACCGGTTACGGGTCCTAGCCAGCGGTACACCCGTAGCGTGCTCATGTGATGTGCGACACGGTAGGGACTGGAACCAGCCGACGAAGGGTGCACTCGCGTGACCGACAAGCCTCTCTTTCCTCACCAGACCATGGCCAGTCTGCTGCTGGCCAGGCGAGGAGACACCCATCCGGGACTCTTGTTCGAGGACCGCTCCTGGACCTGGGACGAGTTTCTGGCCGAAGCCGCCAGTCGCTCGGCCCTCCAGCAGGCCTGGCGACGTGAGGCGGGCGACCCTGAGCGGTTCCACGTCGGGATCCTCTTGGAGAACGTTCCCGAGTTCCTCTTCCAATTGTTGGGGGCCGCGCTCTCCGGGGTGACGGTGGTCGGGGTCAACAACACCCGCAGGGGAGAGGACCTGGCGGCCGACATCCGCGGCACCGACGTGGACGTTCTGGTCACCGCGAGTGATCAGGTGGCGCTGATCGAAGGGTTCGACCACGGCGCGGCGGCCGTCCATCTGATCGACAGCCCCGAATGGGACCGGACGCTCGCGGACCACGACGACGCCGAACCGATCCCCACCGAGCGGGCCCAAGACCCGAGCACGGTCCTGATGCTGCTCTTCACCTCGGGCTCGACCGGCCGCCCGAAGGCGGTGATCCTCTCCACCGGACGCTGGGCCTACATCTGCCAGGTGAACCCGGTCGTCTTCGAGCGCGACGAGGTCGCCTACAACGCGATGCCCCTGTTCCACGGCAACGCGCTGATGGCTCCTCTCGGCCTCTGTCTGCGCTCGGGTGGCACCTACGCGTTGAGTCGCAGATTCTCGGCCTCGGGCTTCCTAGGGGACGTCCAGCGCTTCGGCGCCACCTACTTCAACTACGTCGGCCGCTCGCTGGCGTACATCCTGGCTCAGCCGGAGCGGCCCGACGAACTCGATAACCGGCTACGTACCGGGTTCGGTACCGAGGCCTCGGCCCGGGACCGCTCCGAGTTCGAGCGTCGATTCGGTTGCTCTCTCTACGAGGGCTACGGCTCCTCGGAGGGGGTCTGCTATTTCACCGCGACTCCCGAGACGCCGGAGGGTGCCTTCGGCAGGCCGGGAGCGGGGAGTAATCCCGAGGTGGTGCTGGCCGATGGGAGCCCGGCCGCGGTCGCTCGCTTCGATGCCGAGGGAGTCCTGGTCAATCCTCGGGAGGCGATCGGCGAGATCGTCGGGCGAGGTGCGGCGCCTGGCTTCGAGGGCTATTACAACAACCCGGAGGCCTCGGCAGAGAAGATCCGGGGCGAGGACTTCTGGACCGGCGACCTGGCCTATGTCGACGCGGACGGATTCTTCTATTTCGCGGGACGTACCAACGACTGGATGCGGGTGGACTCGGAGAACCTGGCCGCCGGGCCGATCGAACGCGTGCTCAACCGACACCCTGAGGTCTCGGTCGCGGCGGTCTATGGAGTGCCGGACCCGAACACCGGGGATCAGGTGATGGCCACGCTTCAGGTGCGGGACAAGGAGACATTCGATGTGCACGAGTTCGCCGAGTTCTGCCTGGCCCAGTCCGACTTGGGCACCAAGTGGATGCCGAGCCTGCTCCGGGTGACCACGGACCTGCCGGTGACCGCGACCTCGAAGGTGGACAAGCCGACTCTGAGGCGACAGCTCTGGGACGGGCCGGACCCGGTCTACGAGCGGGTTGCAGGTGTCTATCGCGCCTTGGACGAGGAACGGCGAGACGAGATCGCGGCCGAGTTCCGGGCCCACGACCGAGCGAATGCGCTGCACGTCTGAGGCTACGCTTGGACGGTGACTTTCGAGCGGTATGTGGCACTGGGCGACTCCTTCACCGAAGGGGTGGGTGACCCCGATCCGGATCGGCCCAACGGGCTGCGTGGCTGGGCCGACCGGACCGCCGAGGTGCTCGCCGGTCATCGCCCCGACTTCCGGTACGCCAATCTGTCGATCAGGGGCCGCAAGCTGCCGGCGATCATCTCCGAGCAGGTGGAGCCGGCGATCGCACTCGAGCCCGACCTGATCACTGTCCACGGCGGCGGCAACGACGTACTGCGACCCAAGGTCGACATCGATGCCTTGGCGAGCGCCTACGACACGGCTGTGGCCAGGCTGGCGGCTACCGGCGCCACCGTGGTGATGTTCACCTTGTTCGATCCGGGCGCGGGTGGGATCTACGGAACCGTGCGTGGACGGATGGCCTTGTTCAACGAATGGGTGCGCGAAATCGCCGAGAGGAACGACGTGCTGCTGGTCGACATGTGGCGAATGCGGGACGTCGATCTGGCCGCGGTAATGGATGTTGATCGACTGCACATGAACCCGATCGGTCACACGATGATGTCGGAGCGGGTGCTGCGGGTGCTCGGTGTTACCGATCCTCGAACCCCGGTCCAGGTCCCGCCGGTGCCGGTCCTGGCCAAGCGCGAGAAGCGGCGTGAGGATGCCAGATGGGCTAAGGAGTTCTTCGCTCCGTGGATCCAACGACGGCTGACCGGCCGTTCGTCCGGAGATGCCATCGAGCCCAAGCGTCCCCAGCTGGCAACGATCGACCCGGTGGTGCTCTGAAGAACCGCCGGGAGACGGTATGTCACCCCGATAGGGGTGGCTGACTCCGCGCTGCTACCCGGGATCGGGTATCGTGCTCGTCGTCGGCCTGTCCGACCTGCGGATGTAGCTCAGCTGGTAGAGCGCGACCTTCCCAAGGTCGATGTCGCGAGTTCGAATCTCGTCATCCGCTCCACCAAGCCCCCCGGTACCTCTCGGTGCCGGGGGGCTTCGTCGTGTTCCGGCTGGCCGGCCGGTCTGCCGCCGACGATGGCAACATCTGTGGTGGTGATGGTCATCGGGATACGTCCCCATCGAGCTCGTTGAGCACTTTGCGGGCGAGCGTGAAGCCGTGGTTGGCGACGGGGACTCCGCAGTAGACGGCCGACTGCAGGATCACCTCGGCGATCTCCTCGTCGCTCAGGCCGTTGGCGCGGGCAGCGCGTACATGCATCGCGAACTCGTCCCAGTGCCGCATGGCGAGGAGGGCAGTCAGCACGGCGACGGACCGAGTGCGCCGGTCCAGCCGGGTACGGGCCCATACGCTCCCCCAGGCGTAGCGCGTGATGAGCGCCTGGAAGTCCTCGTTGAACGGGGTCTTCGCCGCCTCGGCTCGGTCGACGTGGGCGTCGCCGAGCACCTCGCGCCGAACCTTCATACCTGCCTCGTACGGGTCTTCGTAGGCCTCGAGCTGGTTGGGCATGTGAGCTCCTGGGTGAGGAAGAGTCGTGCTCTGGTCGTTGCTGGCAGCGGGGTCCCCGACGACCCGTATGAGCCTTGGTCTAGGCACGGCGGGCCTCCCAGTGAGCGGCAGTGCTGTCGACAAGTCGGCCGGCGTCGCCCAGGTAGCCGCGCACGTCGCCGTTGCCCGGACCACGCTCGGCGAGCAGAGTGTCGGCCGCTGCGCGGGCGCGACTCTCCATCATCGCGGTGTCGACCGCCAAGCCGGCGACCAGTTCGGCGGCCTGGGAGGCGGCGGTGACGACGAGTTCGAGAAGGGTGGCGAGCGCGGGCCACTCAGTGTGCCAAGCACCGTCAGGACGTTCATCGAGAGCGCAGGCCGCCGCCAGGTGGAGTTGGGCAGCCAGCAAGGGCGCTTGCCTCGCGGCCGAGGAGATGAGCACGGACAACACGGGGTTCTGCTTGTGGGGCATCGTCGAGGAGCCCCCGCGCCCGGGGACCGCGCCTTCGCGAACCTCGGCGATCTCAGGCCTGCCAAGGATGAGCACGTCGGCGGCGAGCACGCCGAGCGCGTCGGTGGCGGTGGTGAGGGCATCGCCGATCGCGGTCAGGCTCTCGCGGCGCGTGTGCCACGGCAACTCGGCAGGTGTCAGTGCGAGGGCATCGGCGAAGGCCACGACGACCGTGTTCTGATCGAGCTCGGGTGAGGCGCCCGAGAGTAGCGCCCGAGTGCCTGCCGCTCCGCCGTACTGCACCGGGAAGACGAGTGTGTCGAGCCGGTTGAGCGTCTCGGCGACGCCGGCGAGCCACTGCGCGGCCTTGAGACCGAAGGTGGTGGGGACGGCCCACTGGGTGAGGGTCCGGGCGACCATCACGGCGTCACGGTGTGTGCGGGCGAGCCGGGCGAGCCTGTCACCGAGGAGCGTCAGATCGCCGTGCAGCCGGACGACCGCATCGCGAGAGAGGAGCACGAGGGCGGTGTCCAGGACGTCCTGACTGGTGAGTCCGTGGTGCACCGCGCCGGCTGCATCGCCGGCGGCTTCGCGCAGGTGCCTCACCAGTGGTACGACGGCGTTCCCCGCCGATTCAGAGGCGGCCGCGAGCACGGTGAGGTCGACGTCGAGCCCGGTGGCGGCCTCGGCGACTTTCGCGGCGTCCTCCTTCGTCGCCACACCGGCGACGACGAGCGCCTGCGCCCAGGCGACCTCGACCCGCAGGAGCGCGCCAAGCACCGCCGCGTCGTCGGCCACGCCCGCTGCACGCTGTGAACCCGGACGCAGGATCCCGTTCACGAACGGTGCCGAGGAAACAACAGGAAGACGGTCTCACCGTCGCCCTGGAGACGGATGTCGAAACGCAGGTGGCCGTTCTTCTCGGCCGTGGCTCGCAAGGTTGCGGCCCCGTCGGCGGGCAGGCTCGCCAAGAGAGCGTCGGACTCTCCCGGCAGATAGGCCCGGGTGAACAGTCGATCCAGCAGGCCACGGGCGAAGAGGGTGAGGGCGAAGAACGCCGGACCGCCGTCGACGCTTCGGGGTAGGACCGTGGTGAACGCGTAACGACCTTCCGCGTCGGTGGCGGCGCGACCCCAGCCGCTGAACTGGCCGGAGCGGCGCAACGAGCCCTCGACCTGCGGCACCGTGCCGGCGGCGTCGGACTGCCGGACCTCGATGAGCGCGTCGGGCACGGGCGCTCCCTCGCCGTCGTACACGGTGCCGTGCAGGCGCACCGACCCGGCGGTGCCGGGAGGCACGAGGTGCGCACCTGCCTGGTAGGGCAGGGAGTAATGGAAGAACGGGCCGATGGTCTGGCCGGGCGTCGACTGAAGCGGACTGGCGAATGCGGCGGTCATCGATCATCCTCCTGCTCGAGCGGCGTGGCGTGGGCGCCGGTGAGCACGATGTCCCAGCGGTAGCCGGTCGCCCACTCGTGCGTGGTCAGGTCGTGGTCGTAGGTAGCGAGAAGCCGATCGCGCGCGGCCTGGGCGGTGATCGACTGGTAAATCGGGTCGATCCCGAGCAACTGGTCGCCGGGGAAATACATCTGCGTGATCAGGCGCTGGGTGAACTCGGTGCCGAACAGCGAAAAGTGGATGTGCGCCGGCCGCCATGCGTTGTGGTGGTTGCGCCACGGGTAAGGGCCGGGCTTGATCGTGGTGAACCGGTAGATGCCGTCGGCGTCGGTGAGGCAGCGTCCGGTGCCGGTGAAGTTCGGATCGATCGCCGCAGGGTGCTGGTCGCGCTTGTGGATGTAGCGCCCACCAGCGTTCGCCTGCCAGATCTCGACGAGTTGGTGCCGCACCGGCCGCCCATCGCCGTCGAGCACCCGGCCGGTGATGACCATCCGCTCGCCGATGGGCTCCCCGCCGTTCTGAATGGTGAGGTCGGACTCGAGGGGGTCGACGTCGGAGTGGCCGAAGACAGGGGCGATCAGCTCGACCCCCTCCGGGTCGGCGTGCCTCAGGTCCTTGGTGGGGTGGCGCAGCACCGAGCTGCGGTACGGTGCGAAGTCGAGCCGTGGCTGGGTGGCTGCGGTGGCGGCCTGCTCCTCGATTATCTCGGCGGTGATCCGGTCCTGGGAGTCCAGGGCCGGGGGCGCGGTCGCACTGGCGGTGGGAATGGTCGGAAACACGATCATCACACTAGGACCGTGGGCCGAGCCAGGGCGATAGGATCCTTCCACTCAGTGGAAGGATCCTGATGGCCGGCAACGTCTCTGTCCCCGGCGCGAGCGTGGTCTCGCGCACCCTCGGGCTGCTCTTCGCTTTCGACGAGGCGCATCGCCAGCTCACTCTCTCCGAATTGGCTCAGCGCTCAGACCTCCCGCTGTCCACAGCGCACCGCCTGGTCGGGGAGCTGGTCGCAGGCGGGGCGCTGGTCCGTCGTCTCAATGGGGAGTACCTCGTTGCACGGCGGCTGTGGCAGCTCGGCCTGCTGGCTCCGGTCGAGACCGGGTTGCGCGAACTGGCCGCGCCGTTCATGAACGATCTCCATGCCGCCACTCGCGCCACCGTGCACCTGGCCGTGCGTGAGGGCGGGGAGGCGCTCTACCTCGAACGTTTGTCCGGTGGTCTTTCGATTCCCGTCGTGAGTTCCGTCGGCTCCCGCCTCCCGCTCCACGCGACCGGAGTCGGCAAGGTCCTACTCGCCCACGCCCCCGACGATGTGGTCGCCGACGTCCTTGCCCGGCTGGGCCCGATCACCCCTCACACGATTACCCAGCCGGCTCGAATGCGTGATCAGCTCGAGCGAGTTCGCCGCGACGGTTATTCGACCACAGCCGAGGAGATGACCCTCGGCTCATGCTCGGTCGCCGTCCCCGTGACCGCCCGCGACCGAGTGATCGCCGCATTGGGCATCGTGGTGCCCACCTTTAAACGCGACCATTCCCACCTCGTGGCCGCCCTCCGGGTCGCGGCCACGGGGGTCAGCAGGGTGCTGTCGCAGGGCGCGGCGAACTCACCACCACCCACATCGTGACTGCTCGCACCGTGAGTGCTTGCAGGCACAGAACAGGCCGACGCCGGGTTCGCCAAGGTGATACAGATGCCGATGGCGTGCCGGCGGGCGACCTCGCGCCGGTTCGAGCAGAATTTCACGGCTGCTCCCCTCTGCGCGCGTACTTTGATGAGTCGACCCCAGTGCTGGACAAGGATCTGATAGTTGGTTAGCCTTACCTAAGACGCCTTCACCAGGGTTGCTCACCGATCTCGGCGAATGCGTCTTCTGACGCACTCGACGGCGGTGTCTGGGGTTGAGGCTGTCGCCGAGTGCGTCAGAGTAGTTGCAGCGCACGTATTGCCACAGGCAGTGGGTGGGACCGACCGGTCCCACCCACTGCTGTATTCGGCTGTGTGAAGCGGCCTGACACCGGCGGCACCAGGTACTCAGAGGTCGAAGAGTGAGTCCACGGTGTTGATGTCCACATCGGTGCGAGGCGTGTTGCTCGCGTCGCTGTAGGTGGATGCTGATTCCGGTGCCGAGGTCGCTGCTCCCGCGACGACCGGTTCCGGTTCCGGGTCTGGCTCCGGCTCCACTACGGGAGTCGGTTCCGCCGCAGGCGTCGGGGCAACCGTCGTGGCGGCCGGGACGACCTGCCCCTCGGGCGCCTCGATGTCGAACAGGGACCCGGTGGTGTGGATGTCCACGTCGGTCCGTGGCGCACTGGCCGATACCTCACTGGTGGGTACCGCGGTGACCGGAGTGCTCGGTGCCTCGGCCGCCGGCGCGGGGTCGGTGGCCGGTTCCACCGACTGGGTCGGTACCGGATCGGCCTGCTCGGGGGCGGCCAGGTCGAAGAGCGATCCGGCGGCGTTGATATCCACCTGCGGAACAGCCGGTGTGCTCGACTCGGCAGGGGCTGCGGCCGAGGCAGGCTCGGCAGGGGCCGCGGCGGGTTCTGGAGCAGGCGGTGCCACATCGAACAGCGAGCCACCCGCATTCAGGTCCTGAGCGGGTGCCACCGGCGCGGCGGGCGCCTCGGTCGGTGCTACATCGAACAGGGATCCGGAGCCCAGGTCCGTGGTGGGAGCCGCTTCGGCGGGCTCGGCGGGCTGGGTGGGAGCCACATCGAACAGGGACCCACTCGGAGCGGGTGCCGCGGGCTCGGCCTCCGGCGCCGCCGGTGCCGGAGTGTCGAAGAGTGACGAACCCGAGTCGGTCGGTGTGTCGAAGAGCGAGCCACCACTTGCCGGAGTGGTCGGTTCATCCGAGTCGGACGGGGTATCGAACAGGGAGGAGCCCCCAGCCGCGGGAGCGGTCGGTGCGGCCTCGGTGGCCGGTACGGCAGGTGCCGCCTTGGCAGCCGGGGCCTGGGTGGTCTGTCCCGGTGCCAGTTTCGTGGCCTGCTCGCCCTTCACCGAGGAGAGCAGCATCTGGGCCACATCGAGGACCTCGACGGCCTCCGCGGCGCGACCCGCTGCCTGCTCGGAGGTGAGGCCGTCGGCGAGCATCACCCGACAGAACGGGCAACCCACCGCGATCTGGTCGGCGCCGGTAGCCACGGCCTCCTGGGTGCGGTTGACGTTGATCCGCTCACCGATGGTCTCCTCCATCCACATCCGGGCGCCACCGGCACCGCAGCAGAAGGAGCGTTCCGCACTGCGTTCCATCTCGACGTACTGAGCGCCGGGCAGGATCTCGAGCAGTTCACGCGGCGGTTCGTAGACCTGATTGTGCCGACCCAGGAAGCAGGGGTCGTGGTAGGTGATCGAGCGCTTCGCGGCGCCCACACCTTCCTTGACCGGGGTCAGCCTGCCCTCGCGGACCAGCCGGTTCAGCAGTTGGGTGTGGTGCACGACCTCGAGCTCGATGCCGAAGTCCTTGTACTCGTTGCGCAGGGTGTTGAAGCAGTGTGCACAGGTCGAGACGACCTTCTTGACCTTGAACTCCTTGAACGTCTCGACGTTCTGAGCGGCCAGGCCCTGGAAGACGAACTCGTTGCCGGCCCGACGGGCCGGGTCGCCGGTACAGGTCTCCCCGTTGCCCAGCACCCCGAACGAGATACCGGCGATATTGAGCAGCTCGGCCACCGCTCGGGTGGTCTTCTTGGCGCGATCCTCGTAGGCACCGGCGCAGCCGACCCAGAACAGCCAGTCCACCGAGTCCAGAGACTCGATGTCCTCGCCCACCACCGGCACGTCGAAGTCCAGACCCTTGGCCCAGTCCATCCGTGCGCTGGGTGACATATTCCACGGGTTGCCCTTGTTCTCCAGGCCCTTGAAGAGCTGGTTCAGCTCGGCCGGGAAGTTCGACTCCACCAACACCTGGTAGCGCCGCATGTCCATGATGTGGTCGACGTGCTCGATATCGACCGGGCACTGCTGGACACAGGCGCCACACGAGGTGCAGGACCACAAGACGTCCTCGTCGATGACGAAATCGGCGCCCTCGGGGTTGTAGAACCAGTCCTGGTCGTGCGTGCTGCCGAATTCCTTGTCGCCTCGCGAGCCGATCAGAGACCGACCGGCCGCATCGGCTAGTTCCGGGTCGGCCTCCAGCAGGGCGGTAGCGGCCTCGGAGCCCTCGCCACCGGCGGTCAGGTACGGAGCCTTGGCGTAGGCGTGCTCGCGCAGGCCCATCATCAGCAGCTTGGGCGAGAGCGGCTTCTCGGTGTTCCAGGCCGGGCACTGCGACTGGCAGCGGCCGCACTCGGTACAGGTGGTGAAGTCGAGGATTCCCTTCCAGCTGAAGTCCTCGAGCTTGCCGACCCCGAGCACGGCGTCCTCATCGAGGTCGTCCACGTCGTCGAGGGTGATCGCCTTGCCCTCGGACATCAGCGGCTTCATCGCGCCCAGCGCGGTACGACCCGAGGACTCGCGCTTGAACCAGATGTTGAACCAGGCGGTGAAGCGGTGCCAGGCCACGCCCATGGTCAGGTTGTTGGAGATGACGATCAGCCAGACCATGGCCGAGACGATCTTGACCATGGCGATGAAGAAGATGGTGTTCTCCAGCCCCTGTTCCCCGAAGGGGTACAGGTGGGAGAAGAACTGGCTGATCGGGAAGTCCCAGCCGCTGGCCTGCCCGTGCACGTTGATCAGCTTGAACTCGGCGCCGCGGATGAACAGGATCGCGCAAGACTCCAGCAGCACCATCGCCTCGACGAAGTACGCCTGCCACATGGTCGAGCCGAAGAAGCGGCTGCGCCGACCGAGCCGGTCGGGGCGGTGCGTCACCCGGTAGACGAAGAGCGGAATGATGGCGAGCGTGCCGAGCAGACCGAGGAACTCGGCCACCCAGTTGTAGACCACCCAGTGCCCGATGATCGGGAGCACGAAGTGTGCGTCGAAGAGTTGACCGAAGGCACCCAGCACCGCCGTCGAGAGCACGATGAACGCCGCGAAGGCGAACCAGTGCAGGATCCCGACCCAGGTCCACTGGAGCATCCGGGTATGACCCAGGGTCTCCTTGACCATATTCCAGGTCCGCTTGCCCGGGTGGTCGCTGCGCGAGATCGGCTGACCGACCCCGATGACGCTGAGCATGCGCTTCACCGCGAGGGCGGTGAAACCGACCCCGACCACGGTGAAGGCGAGCGAAATGACGATCGCCACGATCTGCATGAAGGAGCCGCTCCTGGTGTGCCTCGGGTGTTTCGGCGTGCCCGCTGGGTCGGACACCCACAGAGGAGCCTATTGCAGTTACCGTCCGCTGGCACGTCCGGCCCACTTCACGGCGACCGGAGCGGACCCGCCGCGACTCACCTCCGGTGTGGGAGACGGCCCCGAGCACCGAGCCCCGCACCGAACAAGGCGGCTCCCAATGCGAAGACTCCGTGGACCAGATGCGGCAGCAAGTTCGCGGAGATGTCGACCCGTTCGGGTTCGTAGATCGAGAAGATGCTGAATCCGGCCGCAGCGACCATGAGAACCAGGCCGAGCATCGCGCAACTGGCCCGACCCGCACTGCTACCGCGCAGCGCGAAGCCCAGGGCGAGCGCCACCAGGCCGGCGGATGTCGCGTACAGCGCCCCCCACCACCAGATGGAGAAGACGAAGTCCCGTTCGACGACGGTTCTCACGACCAGGGGGCCGCCGAGCGCCGCGACCAGACTGCCGATCAACCAGGTCCCGATCGCAGCCGCCACCGGTAGCCGGCTGGCGAGGCCCCCGATCAGGCCGTTGAGCAGGTACGCGGCGAGACCGAGGCAGGAGAGTGCGGAGAAGGCGATTCGATAGTCGGTGATGCCGAAACCGTCGCGGATCAGGCCGATGGTCACTCCGAAGACCCCGGCCAGCGCAGCCAGGAGTATCACGAGCACGGTCACGGTTGCGGCCACCCCGTCAGACGACCGGCTGGGAGCGCTCTGATCGGCAGCGAACAACGGTGCGGTCGCCGGAGCGTGGGGGATCGGCGGCGGCTGCCACGGCTGGGGCGCCGAAGGACCCGGATCTCGGGGCGTGACCGCTATCGGGGCCGTCAGGGGAGCCGGATCCGCTACCGGCATCCGGTTGCCGCAGCTGGTGCAGAACGCCGTGCCCTCGGCCCGGGCCCCGCAGTTGGTGCAGAACGCTGTGCCGCTCATGGATCCTCCCGATGGTTCCCGCAGGTTCAGAACAGTAGGGCCAACCCCGGGGTCGAGGAAGAGTCGGGTGTCATGGCGGGGGGTGGCTGTCCGGGCGGTCGGAGCCTGAGATCTCAGGGTGCCAGCGACATAGAATCCACATAATGAGACTTATTGTCTCGATATATGGATTTTCCCGAGTGTGGGGGCGCAGGGTGTCCACAACGCTGGTTCGCACCTTCAGGAGGGGAATATGAGCAACTACACCCACGGGCATCACGAGTCGGTGCTGCGATCTCACACCTGGCGCACCGCCGAGAACTCGGCAGCGCACCTGCTGCCCTACCTGGACCGCGAGCTCACCCTGCTGGACATCGGAGCCGGCCCCGGCACCATCACCGTGGATCTGGCCGGTCGGGTGGGACACGTGACGGCGACCGAGATCGGGCCTGCCGAGTTGGAGTTGAGCCGAGCCCTGGCCGCCGAGCGGCAGGTGAAGAATATCGACTTCGCGATCGCCGACGTGCACGCTCTGGAGTTCGCGGACGACACCTTCGACGTGGTGCACGCCCATCAGGTGCTGCAGCACGTCGCGGACCCGGTCCAGGCGCTGCGCGAGATGCGTCGGGTGACCAGGCCGGGCGGGGTGGTGGCGGTTCGTGACTCCGACTATCACGGCTTCGTCTGGTATCCGGCTCTGCCGGAGCTGGACGAGTGGATGGCGCTCTATCAGGCCGCGGCGCGGGCCAACGGCGGGGAGCCGGATGCCGGACGGATGCTGCTGGCCTGGGCTCACCGGGCCGGGTTCAGCGACGTCACCCCGAGCTCGTCGACCTGGTGCTATTCCACGCCTGCCGAACGCACCTGGTGGGGTGACCTGTGGGCGGACCGGATCCTGTACTCGGCGATGGCCGAGCAGGTACTGGCCGAGGGGCGAGCCGAACGTGAAGATCTGGAATGGATCTCCCGGGGCTGGCGCCGCTGGGCGGCCGACCCGGACGGCTGGCTCTCCATCCCGCACGGCGAGATCATCTGCCGGGTCTGACACGGATCGGCCGAGAACTCCGCCGAGTACCGCCACCGAGCTGGTGGCGTGAAGGTCGGCACTGGTAGCGTGCCTCCTGATCGAGAGGGAGTAGTCCCTAACGCCTCGTGTCGACATACTGGCCCCGACGAGAGAACGGGCCCGGCACGCGGGGCCACGTCACAGTGGCGGGCGAGACTTTCGACCAGCACGCCCCCGTCTCCGGAATCACCCGGAGACGGTAACGGACGTGCTCGGTCGAAATGCGTCCGCCCGGCGGCCGTCTCCGGCCGAGCCGGAGAGGAACACGATCATGCTCGCCGCCTTCCTGCTGAGCACCGCAGTCATCTTCGTCGCCGAGCTCGGCGACAAGTCCCAGTTGATGGCGATGACCTTCGCCGCGCGCTACCGGGCCCGCGATGTGATCATCGCGATCACCGCCGCCACCGCACTCGTGCACCTGGCCTCGGTCGCCATCGGGTACTTCATCGGGGACGCCTTCGCCGACCAGCAGAAGTGGATCACCCTGGCAGCGGGTATCGCCTTCATCGGCTTCGCACTGTGGACGTTGCGTGGCGACGAGTTGACCGAGGAAGAGGCCGACAAGGCCCGCAACGCCAAGGGGATGGCGATCCTCGCCGTCGGTACCGCCTTCTTCCTGGCCGAGCTCGGCGACAAGACCATGCTGGCCACGATCACCCTGGCCACCCAGGACGAGAGCTTCGGCGCCTCGGTCGGGACCTGGCTCGGGTCGACCCTGGGCATGGTGGTGGCCGATGCCCTGGCGATCGCCCTGGGTGCCGTGGTGGCCCGGAAGTTCTCCGACCGCACCATCAAGATCGGCGCCGCGGTCCTCTTCGCGATCTTCGGCCTCGTGCTGCTGATCGATGCGGTCCGGGCGTTCTGACCGGTTGCCGTCGCGGCCCTGGCGTCCCACCGATTCCCTTTGTAACGTCACCCGTGGCGGCGACCCAGCTGCCGTTCGGCGCAGCGACCGGCCCACGGGCCGGGCAGGGGAGACGACATGGTCGACGAGGTCAAGATCCTTCAGCAGCACAATGACGCGGTCCTGGTGAGCAAGAGCGGCGGAGTCGCGCTGATCACGCTCAACCGGCCGAGCGCGATGAACGCGGTCAACGGGGTCCTGGCCACCGGACTGGGGCAGGCGCTGCGTGAGGCCGATCTGGACGACGAGGTAGCGGTGTCGGTGATCACCGGAGCCGGCAAGGCGTTCTGTGCCGGTGCGGATCTCAAGGCGATCGCGGTCGGCGCGGACATCTCGGCGATCGGTCACCCGGATTGGGGCTTCGCCGGAATCGTCCAGCACCGGGTGACCAAGCCGGTGATCGCCGCGGTGAACGGTTACGCCCTGGGCGGTGGTACCGAGATCGTGCTCAGTTGTGACCTGGCGGTGATGGCGGAGGACGCCTCGCTCGGACTACCGGAGGTGAAGCGGGGGCTGTTCGCAGCGGCTGGTGGTCTGGTCCGGCTGCCGCGGCAACTGCCGCCCAAGGTGGCCATGTATGCGGCCCTCACCGGTGACGAGATCAGTGCCGCGCAGGCGCTCACCTGGGGCCTGGTCAACGAGGTACTCCCGGCCGACCAGGTGGTGTCCGGAGCGCTGGAACTGGCCCGGCGGATCGCGGCCAATGCGCCGCTGGCGGTGCGTGCGGCCAAAGAGGTCGTCAACGCGGCCTCCGGTGCCGACTCCACCTGGGACAAGGACGTGTGGCGACTCAACGACCGCAAGATCGGTGAGGTGTTCACCTCCAAGGACGCCCTGGAGGGGGCCACCGCCTTCGCCCAGAAGCGGCCCCCGCACTGGACCGGTTCCTGACCCGGCTATCGGGCCGAGGCGAGCCGGGAACGCCAGTCGACCGCGGCGGCGCGGTACTCACCCACGATCCGCGCGACCAACTCCGCTGCCGGGAACTCCCGGTGCACCCCGGCCACCACATGGCCGGCGCTGAACGCCCGCGCTCCGGTCGGGTCGTCGGGCCGCGACCCGGTCACCACGCCGGCGTCATAGCCCACGGCCGTGCTGACCGGCTGTGGCCGGGCCGTCGTGCGGATCATCGAGGTGCCGATGCCGGTGAACTCGGTACTCAGCTCGATGTCGTCGAGGTCGGCGGTCAGAACGGCCTGCCGGTACGCGTCGTCGGCGGCGCTCTCCGGGGTTGCGATGAACGGGGTGCCGGGGAGCCCACCGAACAGATCGCCGCTACGGGCGCGTGTTCGCAGACCACCCGCAGGTCGGCATCCCGGCGTGGATTGGTGCGGTGCACCACCAGGTTCGGCAATACGGGTCCACAGGGCTCGGGACGGGCCGCCAGCATACTCAGCCACTCGTCCAACCGGGCGGTCGATTCCGCGACGTGCACCGGGAAGGATCCGGCCACACCGGCACGGGTCACCGCATCGGTGAGTGCCAGGTTGGACACTCCCGTCATCGGAGCGACCAGCATCGGAGCGACCAGCATCGGGGCGGGCAGGCCGGCGATCATCGTCTCGAGCGCTTCGCGGGGGTGCACATCGCGGAGACTACTGGCGGCACCCAGCGCCTGATCGCAGGGTGTCCCGATGCCGGGTCGAGCGCTGAGTGCCGTGGTGCCGACCCGCCGTCTGTGGCGCACTATCCTGGCGCCATGCGTTTCACCGAGCATGAACTCACGGTCGGTCTGTCCGGCGCCGCCAAGTACCTGCTCGCGTTGCAGAACCGGGGCATCCGGCGCGGTGAGATCGACATCGAGGACCACTGGAACTCGCTAGAGAAGTTCGCCCGGTTCCAGATTCTCGACGGACTCAGCGACCAGGTGCTGCCGGTCCTGATCGCGCTCCCCGACGTCGAGGTCGCGGCGGGCACTCGTGCCGACTTCAGCGATGCCCAGATCAAGAGCACGGTCGAGGAGGTCACCGGCCAGGTTGTCGGCCTGCTCAAGCGAGCAGCCACGATCCGGGCTCGGGTGGAACTCGTCAAGGCCGCACTCGGCGCGATGCCACCGCGTCAGGATCCGGACGCGCTGATCGTCCCCGACCATCTCTGAGCCTCGGGGTCGTGCCGAGTCGAATCCGCGGCAGGCGGCGAGCCGAAGCGTTCGGTGACCGCTCCGAACCGTTCGGTGGTGTTACGTTCGTGGTATGTGGAGCATTATTACTTTCATCTGTTTCGGCCTCTTCATCGGAGTGGTCGCGCGATTGATCAAGCCTGGCCGGCAGAACCTCAGCTGGCTCGGCACGTTGGTTCTGGGTGTGGTCGGTGCGCTGATCGGCGGCATTGTGGCCACCCTGATCGGCACCGGAACCCTCAAGGACATGGACCTGATCGGCGGCATCGTCTCGGTGATCGCCGCTGTGCTGTTGATCGGAGCGGCCGAAGTCCTCTTCCCCAAGAAGAAGGCGTAGCCGCTCCGGGACGGAGCCGCTCACCCGTCTCTCCTCGGCAGGGTCCATTCCCTCGCCGGAGCGGGGCGTAACGGGTGCGCATGTGAGGTAGAACACGTTACAGTCGCGCCATGACTCAAGCCACTCCCGATGTCTTCGCGCCAGCCCGTCTGGGTCCGGTCCAACTCCGCAACCGGACCATCAAGGCGGCTACCTTCGAAGGTAAGACACCCGACGGTGTCGTCACCCGCGAACTCATCGACTATCACCTCGCCGTGGCCACCGGCGGGGTCGGGATGACCACCGTCGCCTATCTTGCGGTGTCCCCCGAGGGTCCCACCCACCGCGGCGGCATCGTGGTGGGCCGGCACTCCCAGGCGGGACTTGCCGAACTCGCCGACGCGATCCACGCCACCGGCGCCAAGGTCGCCGGGCAGATCGGTCACGCGGGTCCGGTCGCCAACGGTCGCTCCAACGGAGCCCAGGCGATCAGTTCCTCGCGGTTCTTCAACCCGATGGGGATGAAGGTGGTCCGCCCGGCTACCGAGGCCGACATCACCCGGATCACCCGCGACTACGTGGCCGCCGCCCGCCGTCTGGTCGATGCCGGGTTCGATGCGCTCGAGATCCACATGGCGCACAACTACCTGCTCTCCAGCTTCCTGGCACCGGGCATCAATCGGCGCAAGGACCGGTGGGGCGGCAGCTTGGAGAACCGAGCCCGGTTCGCCCGCCAGGTGGCCCGAGCAGTGCGCGAGGAGATCGGGAACGAGGCGGCCGTCTATGCCAAGGTCTCGCTCAACGACGGGCACGCAGCCGGGCTGCGGACCGCCGAGGCGCTGGAGTTCGCCCATCTGCTGGCCTCCGACGGCGCCCTGGACGCGCTCCAGATGACCGGCGGGTCCTCGCTGATGAACCCGATGTACATGTTTCGCGGGGGGACTCCGGTCAAGGAGTTCGCGGCCCAGATGGAGCAACCGCTACGTAGCGGACTGCGGGTCTTCGGCAAGGGGTTCATGAAGTCCTACCCCTTCGAGGAGGCCTATTTCCGGGAGAAGGCGCTGCGCTGGCGAGAGGAGCTCGACCTTCCGCTGATGCTGCTGGGCGGGATCAACCGAACCGAGACGATGCGGCAGGCGATGGCCGACGGTTTCGAGTTCGTGACGATGGCACGGGCGTTGTTGTACGAACCCGACCTGGTGAACCGACTACTTACCGAGGCAGATGTCACCGGCCACTGCATCCATTGCAACCGGTGCATGCCCACCATCTACGCACCCGGTGGAACTCACTGCCCGGTGTTGGTCGAACAAGGAGGAGTGCGTCGTGTCTGAGGTTGAACAGCCGTTGCGGGTAGTGGTCTGGGCCACCGGCACCGTCGGGCGGCACGCGATCCGGGGCATCATCCGACACCCGGCGCTGGAACTGGTCGGGGTCTGGGTGAGTACCGCGGAGAAGGTAGGGAGGGACGCGGCGGACCTGGCCGATCTCGACACCGCTACCGGGGTGTTGGCATGCGATGACCGGGATGCCTTGCTGGCGCTGCGCCCGGACTGCATCGTGCACACCGCGATGACCGACGATCGGGTGCTGGAGTCGATCCAGGACCTGTTCGGCTTCATCGAGGCCGGGGTGAACGTGGTCTCCACGGGTCCGGTGCTGTTGCAGTGGCCCGAGCACATCCTGCCGCCGGAGATGCTGGAGCCGCTCGCGGTTGCCGGGGCGCGGACCGGGGCCAGCCTGCACGTCAACGGGATCGATCCGGGCTGGGCCAATGACGTACTGCCGCTGCAGCTGACCTCGCTCAGCCAGCGCATCGACCAGTTGCGGGTGATGGAGATCGCCGACTACGCGACCTACGTGCAGCCGTTCGTGATGGAGAAGATCTTCGGCTTCGGTCGTCCGATTGACAAGACCCCGCCGTTGCTGAGGCCCGGTGTCCTGGCCTCTGCCTGGGGCAGCGTGGTCCGGCAACTCGCCGCCGGGCTCGGCGTGGTCCTCGACGAGCCGCTGACCGAGACCTATGAGCGACTGCCCGCCGATCAGGATCTCTCCACCATCTGCATCGACATCCCGGCCGGGACCCAGGCGGCCCTGCGGTTCGAGGTGATCGGTCGGGTCGACGGTGTGGACCGGATCGTGCTCGAACACGTCACCCGGACCCATCCCGATCAGGCGCCGGACTGGCCGCGCCCGGCCGAGGGCGAGGGCTCGTACCGGATCGAGGTCACCGGGGAGCCGATGATGAACCTCGAGTTCACCCACCACGGCGAGCACGGCGATCACAACATCAGCGGGATGATCGTGACCGCTCAGCGGCTGATCAACGCGGTGCCGGCCGTGGTCGCCGCCAAGGGTGGTCTGGTCACCGCCCTGGATCTGCCGCTGGTCGCCGGTAAGGGGCTGGTCTCGTGAGCATCCTGGACCGGTTCACGCTGCCCGGCCATGTGGCGGTGATCACGGGTGCTGGTCGCGGGATCGGGGCGGCCACCGCGGTGGCGCTGGCCGAGGCGGGGGCCGACGTGGTCATCTCGGCTCGCAACGCGGAGCAGTTGCGAGACGTGGCCGAGCAGGTCACCGCGCTCGGGCGACGAGCCCTGGTGGTGCCCGCCGACCTGTCCGACACCGAGGCCGCCAAGGGACTGGTCGAGCAGGCGATGGCCGAGTTCGGCCGGATCGACACCGTCGTCAACAACGTCGGAGGCACGGCCCCCAAAGAATTCCTGCGTACCAACGTGAAGTACCTGGAGGAGGCCTTCCACTTCAACGTCGCGACCGCGCACGCCCTGACCAGGGCCGCGGTGCCCTCGATGCTGGCCGACACCGATCTCAGCCACCAGAAGTCGGTGATCACCATCTCGTCGGTGATGGGCCGGGCTGCTGACCGGGGCTACCTTGCCTACGGCACGTCGAAGGGCGCCCTGGCGCACTGGACCCGGCTGGCGGCCCGTGACCTCTCCCCGCGGATCCGGGTCAACGGGATCTTCGTCGGGGCCACCATGACCAGTGCGCTGGAGTACGTGGCCGCGATGCCCGAGATCCAGCAGCAGATCGTCGACCGCACTCCGTTGGCGCGACTGGGCGAGGTGAGCGATATCGCGGCCGGGATCCTCTACCTGGCCTCACCGGCGGGTAGCTATCTCACCGGCAAGCTGCTGGAGATCGACGGTGGGGTCCAGGAGTCGAACCTCTCCCTCGGTCTTCCTGATCTCACCTAACGGCGCTCCTGATCACGCCGGATGCGTGGGCCGGTATGCACCACCTTGCGATGTGGGTGATACATATCGAAGGTCGAAGTGGGTCGTGACTGAGGAGTGAGTCGATGAACGAGTCCGTGGCAGGCGTGCCGACCGGCAAGGCGATCTCCCCGGACTCCGGCGTCCACTGGGCCGACCCGGGAGCCTGGGAGTGTGCGCCGGGGGTACACCGGATCCCGCTGCCGCTGCCGATGGACGGTCTCAAGGCGGTCAACGTCTACGTCATGGAGTCCGAGGACGGGTTGACCCTGGTCGACGGGGGTTGGGCGATCGAGGTGGCCCGCGATCTGCTCGAGTCCGGGTTGGCCGGCATCGGGCATTCCGTCCGAGACATCCGTCGCTTCCTGGTGACTCATGTGCATCGGGATCACTACACCCAGGCCGTGACCGTGCGCAGGGAGGTGGGCTCTCATGTCAGCCTGGGGCTGGGCGACAAGCCGACCCTGGACATGATGCACGACAAGACCATCGTGAAGAACCCACAGGTCGACATGTTGTTGCGTGCCGGTGCTCATCGAGTCGCCAAGGCCTGGGATGAGTTCACCCGAGACATGGAGCCGGATCTGACGATGTGGGAGTACCCCGACGCCTGGCTCGACGGGGACATCGAACTGCAGATCGGGGACCGCACCCTCGACGCGGTGCACACGCCCGGACACACCCAGGGTCATTACGTGTTCGCCGACCGGTCCGCCGGGCTGCTCTTCGCCGGTGATCACGTGCTGCCGACGATCACCCCCTCCATCGGGTTCGAGCCGGCGATGGCGGAGCAGCCGTTACGCGACTTCATGGGCTCGTTGCGAAAAGTGCGTGAACTGCCCGACCTCCAGCTCTTCCCGGCACACGGCCCGGTCTGGATGTCGTCGCACGAGCGGGCCGACCAACTGCTGGCCCACCACGACGAACGGCTCGACCTGTGCCTGGCCGCGATCGCACCCGAGGGCGTCACCTCCCATGATGTGGCCGCTGCCCTGCCGTGGACCCGCCACGAGCGGAAGCTGTCCGACCTCGAGTACTTCGACGAGGCGCTGGCGACCATGGAGACCCGCGCCCACCTCGAGCTGCTGGTCCTGGACGGCAAACTGACCAAGGACGTCTCCGGGGATACCGACGTCTACACGCGCCGCGGATGAGGAATCTCGCTTTCCCTTCATGGAAGCGGTCCGCGTTAAAGAATAATAAGGGGTCAAACTTTCTCCGAGTACGTCACCAGATCCAAGATCTCTCGAGCGATGTACGCCTGCGTCCCGCGCTCGATCGAGCGGGTGAGCAGTATCCCGGCTGACTTCAGCTCCTCGAGTGCGCTACTGGCAGCAGGGTACGAAATGTCGAGAATTCGCTCGAGGGTTCGTGCGGTGGTCACTGGTGCCTCGGGCAGATTCGCGAGCAGCCACGACGTCGTGGAGTTCGCTCGAGGCGTGGCCCGCAGGCCCTGAGCGATGCGATGCGTGGCGAGTCGTTCCTCCCAGAGGGCCCGTAGATCGGTGATCTGCGCTGCCAATAGCTCGGACTGGTCGACGGCCACCTCGGTTGCTGCGACGAAGATGGTCAGCCACTCATCGATGGCTCCGATGGCCGCGTCCGAACCGGGCCGGTCTCCGTGTCGATACGCGGTGAGCCCGGCCACGTATTCCCGGCTCAGGGTGGCAAGTACCAGGCTGATCGGGAGGACCGCCTGTTCCGTGAGTCCGCGTCTGGTCAGGACCGTGTGGATCAGGGCCCGCCCCACCCGTCCGTTCCCGTCTGTGAAGGGATGGATGGTCTCGAACTGAGCATGGACGAGTGCCGCTTGGACGATCGGTGAGAGCGCCGCGCCGTTGATGTGGGCGACCGGATCCCGCATCAGTCCCGGGACGTGATCGGGGTGGGGAGGGACGAAGTCGGCGCCGATCGGGGTCCATGCAGACGTGCCAATCCAGTTCTGGACTCACTGATGTCGCGAACGGATTCGGCTTGTCCAAGTTCTGCCAGTGCGACCTGTTGCGCAGATGGCGCGATGCCTTCGATCTGCGAACTTGCGATGGCTTCGGATCGCAACAGGAAGCGTGCTATCCCGGCCAGTCCATCGGTACCTGTGCCGTTGAGCGTGGACCCCACTCTGTCAGCCCCGTTGCCGGGCCGTAGGGTGGCAGCACAAGACAGGGGAGCACGCACCGCGTGCTGAGAGTGCGGATCAGCCGCAGACCCTACGAACCTGCACCGGTTAGCACCGGCGAAGGGAGTCATTCATGTTGCTGTACACATCTGCCCGAAACACCTTGACCCGGACCATGCGTCCACTGGGGGTGGCGAGCGTCTGCCTGATTCTGGCCGCGACGAGCGCCTGCAGCACGGTCGGCGGCTCCGGCAAGGACAAGGACGCCGAGGCCGAGGCAACCCACCGCGTGGTGCTGGTCAGCCACGAGTCGTTCAACCTGCCCAAGGAGCTGGTGGCCGAGTTCAAGCAGGACACCGGGTACGACCTGGTCGTGCACGGCAGTGGGGACGCCGGTCAGGTGGCCACCAAGCTCGCGCTGACCGCGGGCAAGCCCTCGGGTGATCTCGCCTTCGGGATCGACAACACCTTCGCCTCCCGCCCCCTGGACGCCGGGGTCTTCGCCGACTACGACGGCCCCCGGGCGTCGGGTTCGGCCAAGTACGACCTGGCCGAGGGAGCCGACCGGCTGGTTCCGATCGACGTGGCGAACGTCTGCCTCAACATCGACACCACCTGGTTCACCCAGCACGACGTGGCGCCGCCGGCGACCCTGGAGGACCTCACCAAGGCGGCTTACAAGGACCTCGCGGTGATCCCGGCCCCGACCACCTCCAGCCCCGGGATGGCGTTCCTGCTGACCACCGTGGCCGCCTTCGGTGACGGTTGGACCGACTACTGGAAGAGGCTCTTCGGCAACGGGCTGGAGGTCACCGACGGCTGGTCGGACGCCTACTACACCGACTTCACGGCCGGGGGCGAGAAGGGCAAGCGACCGATCGTGCTCTCCTACGATTCGTCACCGGCGTTCACGCTGACCGAGGACAAGAAGTCCTCGACCACGAAGGCGCTGCTCGACACCTGCTTCCAGCAGGTCGAATACGCCGGCGTGCTGGACGGCGCGGCGAACCCCGAGGGTGCTCGGGCGGCACTGGAGTTCCTCACCTCCGATGCGGTGCAGGCGGCACTGCCGGAGAGCATGTACGTCTTCCCGGTCTCGGATGCCGTCGACCTGCCTGCGGACTGGGCCGAATTCGCGATCGCGCCGACCGAGTCGTTCTCAGTGACACCCGAGGAGATCGCGAAGAATCGGGAGAAGTGGCTGACCACCTGGCAGGACCTGGCGACCCGCTGATCCGGCCGGCAGAGCAGACCGGAGGCGATGGGGGTGCTGAGCCGATGACGCGGACCCGACGCTGGCTGGCGCTGGCCGGTCTGGCCGCCCTGCCCCTGGGCGTGTTGGGGGTCTTCTTCCTCTTCCCGGTCGCGGCGATGATCGGTCAGGGCTTCGCCCCCGACGGCCATCTGGACATCGGAGGCGTGCTCGACGTGCTCGCCCGGCCGCGGGTTCATCGGGTGCTGGGGTGGACCCTCGGGTTCGCGCTGGCGGGCACCGTCGGATCGCTGGTGCTCGGGCTCCCTGCCGCCTACGCGCTGCACCGGCTGGCGCTCCCTGGGCGCCAGCTGGTCAGGGCTCTGCTGTTGGTGCCCTTCGTGCTGCCCACGATCGTGGTCGGGGTGGCCTTCCGTGAACTGCTCGGCGAGGGGGGCCCGCTCGGGTTTCTGGGCTGGTCCAACTCGCCGATGGCGATCGTGCTCGGGTTGGTCTACTTCAATGCGGCCGTGGTGATCCGGGTGGTGGGGGCGGCTTGGGAGTCCCTCGACCCGCGACCGGGCGAGGCGGCGTCGGTGCTGGGTGCATCACGCTGGCAGGTACTGGTCTCGGTGACCTGGCCGGCACTGCGCCCGGCGGTGGCCTCGGCGGCCTCGGTGGTCTTCCTGTTCTGTGCCACGGCATTCGGGGTGGTGCTGACCCTGGGCGGGGTCCGCTACTCCACCGTCGAGACCGAGATCTACCTGCTCACCACCACGCTCTTCGACCTGCAGGGCGCGGCGGCCCTCTCGATCCTGCAGCTCGTGGTGGTGTGCGGACTGCTGCTGGTCTCCTACCGGATGCGACGGACGGCGGCACCGGTCGCGCGGCGGGTGGTGCGTCCGATGCGGATCCGTCGCTCCGATGCCCCGGCCCTGTTGGTCACCACGCTGCTGCTCGTCTTCGTGGCGGTGCCTCTGGTGACCCTGGTCACCGGATCGCTGCGCTCGGACGGAGGTTGGAGCCTGGCCAACTATCGGGCTCTTTTCGGCTCCGCCGACGGATCTGAGCCTTCCGCGCTGCTGGTTCCGGTGAACGAGGCCTGGTCGACGTCGTTGCGCACCGCGGTGGACGCCACCGCGATGGCGATGCTGCTCGGGGTGCTGGTGGCGCTGACGGTGACCCGCCGCTCCCAGGGCCGAGCCGAGCGACGGCTGCGCGGAATGTTGGACGGACTGTTCATGCTGCCGCTCGGGGTCTCGGCGGTCACCCTCGGCTTCGGCTTCCTGGTGGCACTCGACTCTCCACCGCTGGATCTGAGGGACTCGGCACTGTTGGTGCCGCTGGCCCAGGCGCTGGTGGCGCTGCCCTTGGTGGTGCGCACCTTGACCCCGACCCTGGCCGGGATCGACGACCGGCAGAGACAGGCGGCCGCATCCCTGGGTGCCGGTCCTCTCCGCCGCACCCTGACCGTCGATGTGCCGGTGCTGTGGCGGCCGATGCTGGCCAGTACCGGGTTCGCGTTCGCTGCTTCATTGGGGGAGTTCGGGGCCACCAGCTTTCTGGTCCGCGAGGACTCACCGACCCTGCCGGTGGTGATCTTCCGGCTGCTGGGCCAGCCGGGTCCGCACAACTACGGGATGGCCTTGGCCGGTGCGGTGTTGCTGGCGGTGACCATTGCCGTGGTGATGCTGGCCGTGGAACGACTTCGGGTACCCGGGATGGGAGTGCTGTGAGATGAGTGAGCAGAACGCCGTGTCGGCCTTGCAGGTCCGTGGGGTCGCGGTGCGCCATGACGGCCAGGTCACCATCGAGGGGATCGACCTGACCATGTCACCCGGCGAGATCTTGGCCGTGCTCGGACCCTCGGGGTGCGGCAAGTCCACGCTCTTGCGCGGGGTCGCCGGACTGGAGCCGCTGGCTGCGGGGTCGGTGAGCTATGGCGGAATGGATCTGGCCCGGGTACCGGTGCACAGGCGTGGATTCGCGCTGATGTTCCAGGACGGTCAGCTGTTCGGCCACCTCTCGGTGGCCCGGAACGTGGAATATGCGCTCAAGCTACGGCGGGTTCCCGCGGCCCGTCGTCGGGCACGGGTCGCCGAATTGCTCGACCTGGTCGGACTGTCCGGATACGACCGGCGCAGTCCGAGCACCTTGTCGGGTGGGGAACGTCAACGGGTGGCCCTGGCCCGGGCGTTGGCCACCGAGCCCCGGTTGCTCCTGCTCGATGAGCCGCTCTCGGCCCTCGACGCGACCCTGCGTGAGCATCTGGCCGGAGAGCTGGCGCAGATCCTGCGTGCGGCCGGGACCACCACCATCCTGGTCACCCATGACCACGAGGAGGCCTTCGCGATCGCCGACTCGATGGCGGTGATGCGCTCGGGTCGGGTGGTTCAACAGGGTCCGATAGAACAGGTCTGGGCGCATCCGGTCGATGCGGATACCGCCCGGTTTCTGGGATATGCCGCGGTGCTGGCAGGCGCGGCGGCCCGGGTGACCGCCGCCGGGGCGGGGCTGGACGCGGGCCACGATCCGGTCTTGGCGCTGCGGCGATCGGCGTTGGTCGCGGCACCTGAGGGACCGTTGCGGGCGGTGGTCCGCTCGGCTCGGCTGACCCCGGAACAGCTGCGGCTCCAGGTTGAGTTGATCGGGGTGTCCGGTCCCTCGGGGGAGGCGCTGGTGCTGGACGCGGTGGCCGGCGCAGATAGCCATCCGGCACCGGGCGAGGAGATCTCTCTGCGGGTGGTGGCCGGCCATACAGCGGTGCTGGGAGTATCCTCCGTTGCCGCGACTCCATAGACTCTGCACTCGTGTATCGCCGTGCCTATGTCCTGTTGATCGGCGTAGCCGTGCTGATGTCCGCTCTAGCGGTCACAGCATCGCTCTCAGTGGGTCGCCCCCTGGTCGATCCGGAAGGGTTCCTGGGGCCGTCCTGGACACGGCTGCCGCTACTGGTGGGCGCGGCACTGCTGGTGGACCTGGTGCCTCGGGCGTTGTGGCAGGGCAGAGGCAAGCCCGCGGCGGCGTGGGCGAGCATCCAGCAACGCTGGAGGCAGCACTGGACCCGGGAGCGGTTCACCCTGGTGGTGCTCGGGATCGGCTGCTTCTACCTGACCTACGTGGCGTACCGGAACCTCAAGTCGATGATGCCCTTCGTCATGAGCTATCGGATCGACGGGGCTCAGAAGCCGATCACCTATGACCGCGAGCTCCATCTGGTCGATAAGGCGCTGATGTTCGGGCACGACCCGGCCGGAGTGCTGCAGTCGATCTTCGGTACCGGGTTCATGGCGTGGGGGCTCTCGTACTTCTACATGTTGTTCATCCCGATGGTCGCGGTGCTGGTCGCGATCTGGGTGGTCTGGTCGCGCAATATCACCTACGGCTACTGGTTCGTCACCTCCCAGGTGCTGATCTGGTCGCTGGGAACCGCCACCTACTACGCGCTGCCCACGCTCGGCCCCGGCTTCGAGTACGTGAACTCATACATCAACCTGCCCAACACCCCGGCCAATCAACTGATGACCTCGTTGTCGGACTCGCGGCACAATCTGCTGTATGCGAATACCGATTCGATGAACTCGGTCGCCGGGTTCGCCAGTCTGCATACCGGGGTCACCCTGCTCTGGGCCCTGATGGTCCAGTACACGGTGCGCAACCGGATCCTGAAGATCGTCTTCTGGGTGAACTTCTGCATCACCGTGGTGGCCACCATCTACTTCGGCTGGCACTACCTCGCCGATGATGTCGCGGGCGTGATGATCGCCCTGGTCTCCTTCTACGTGGGTGGGAAGGCCAGCGGACAAGTCTTCGACCATCGAGGGTCACATCCGACCTCGACGACCTCCAGACTGCCCCGGGACGACGACCAGTCGCGGCCCGATCCGGTGGCGGTGCCGGCCGCCGGCGGTTGATTCTCTGCCCGCGCGGACGCTATTCGGAGGCGGCGAACGACCGGACTTTCGAGGCAGCGACCCGCGTTCGGGAAATGACATCACTGTAGTTCGTCAACACGACACGCCGTAGAAGTTGATCAATTCTGAGGAAAGTGTTTCCTTTGTGACTGCTGCGCACTAGCGTGGCGCCCGTTGCACTTGGGATTGGGAAGTCCTGGGAGCGACATCGGTGACCTGGCTCGTCAGGAGCCACGCCTTGGGAAGGGCGTCCGGTTGCCGGGACAGCAAGCAGTCATAGGGGAAGTAACGTGCCCGCACGCAGCCGGGTGGGGCTCAGCGCTACGTTGAGCCTCGCCGTGGTCGTCGCTCTGGCCCTCGGGCTGGAGTCCGCGTCCGCAGACGAAACGGTGCCCAGCGCCGACGAGGTGGCCCAGGCCCAGCGCGATGTCGAATCAGCGGCCCGCGATGTCGCCGACGTGCGTGCCGATCTGATCAGCGCCGACCTGCGGGCGGACCAGGCGTGGGTCAACGCGGCCCAGGCAGCCGAGGAGTACAACGGCGCCGTCTGGCGGGCCCGGCAGGCGCGCCGTGCGGCACGTGCGGCACAGATCGAGGATCGGCGGGCCCAGGCCGACGCCGAGCGGGAGCGGGCCTCCTACAGCCACTCCCTGGTCGCCGAGTACCAGAACGCGGGCTCGGCCGGCACGATCGCCGAGCTGTTCGAGGCGGACGGTATCGAGGCGCTCGGCCGCTCCGACGCGGCCTGGCAGAACATGAATACGGCTCTCGACCAGCGCTTCCAGCGTTACCGGGTCACCTCGGTACTCGCCGAGACCTCACGCAAACGCGCCAGCGCGACTCGGTCCGAGGCCGAGGATGCCCGCGGCGTCGCTGCCGCGGCCCGGACCGCCGCGAGCAATGCCGCCGGTTCGGCCCAGGCCGAGGCGGACGCGATGCACCGCCGACGAGGTGAGCTGCTCGCCGAGCTGGCCCAACTCCAGGGCGTCAGCGTTTCTCTTGCCACCCGCCGGCAGGAGGTGCTGGAACAGCGCGCCAACGAGCAGGCTGCCGCTGCGGCCGAAGCGCAGGCAGCCACGGAAGACACAGTCGATACGGATACCGCTTCGGCCGAGTCCGAGTCGACCGACGAGCCCACCGTCGGTACCGAGCGGCCCGGAGCCGGATCGACCCCGGACGCCCAGCCGACCAGTCAGCCGACAGCACCGCCCACCGGTCGGCCGAGCGTCCCACCCGCACCGCCGGCCGGCACCGAGCCGGCCGCGCCGACTCCGCCGCCCAGCTCCGGTGGGTCCACGCCACCGGCGCCGTCGTCCGGTGCTCAGGCGGCGATCGCCTTCGCGAAGGCGCAATTGGGTGAGCCGTACGTCTGGGCGGCCGCCGGGCCGAACGCATGGGACTGCTCGGGGCTGATCATGAAGGCCTGGGCGGCCGGCGGGAAGTCGTTGCCGCACTGGTCGGTGGGTCAGTACGAGGCCTCGACCCCGATCAAGGCGAGCCAGTTGCGCCCCGGTGACCTGGTCTTCTGGGGGTCCTCGGGCCGAGCCAGCTCGATCTACCACGTGGCGATGTACATCGGCGACGGTCAGATCATCCACGCTCCGCGGACCGGCCGACCGGTCGCCATCGAGTCCATGTACTACTGGATCACCCCGAACTTCTACGCCAGGCCCTGAGGGCGGTCCGGAGGTCACGTAGGTTCGTGACATGGCATCCGAGACCCTGAGCCCCGATGACATCGCTGCGCTGCGCTCGATCCTGGACGGGCCCTACGCGCCCGTACGGGATCTGGCTCGACAGAACCTCGTGGCTCATGCGGATCTACTGGACCTGGCCGAAGAGCTCGACCACGCCGGCTATCGGGAGCAGGTCAAGCAGTCGATCCTGGATCTGGCCACCACCCCGCAGACGAAGTTCGGCTTTCCGGTAGCGGTGGGAGGCGGCGGCGACATCGGCGCCTCCATCGTCGCGTTCGAGACGATGGCCTACGGCGATCTGTCCCTGATGGTGAAGATCGGCGTCCAGTTCGGACTCTTCGGTGGCGCCATCCTGCAATTGGGCAACGCCGAGCAGCACCGCACCCTGCTGCCCGAGGTGGCCACCGGACGGTTGCTGGGGTGCTTCGCGATGACCGAGCACGGGCACGGCTCCGACGTCCAGGCGCTCGAGACGCTGGCGCGTTACGACGCGGAGACCGACGAGTTCGTGATCGACACTCCGAGCGAGTCCGCGCACAAGGACTACATCGGCAATGCGGCGATGCATGCCGAGCTGGCGGTGGTCTTCGCGCAACTGGAGGTGAGCGGCGAACGACACGGTGTCCATGCGCTCCTGGTTCCGCTGCGTCGCGACGGCCGGGTGTTGCCCGGGGTCACGATCGCCGACTGCGGGCCCAAGATGGGCCTGAACGGGGTAGACAACGGTCGAATCTGGTTCGACAAGGTGCGGGTGCCCCGCACCGCCCTGCTCAACCGCTTCGGTGACGTGTCACGCGAAGGTGTCTACTCCTCACCGATCGAGAGCGCGGGTCGGCGCTTCTTCACCATGCTCGGCACCCTCGTTCAGGGTCGGGTGAGTGTCGGTGGTGCGGGTATCAATGCCGCCAAGGTGGCCCTGGAGATCGCGATCCGCTACGGGGACCGTCGCCGCCAGTTCGACAGCGGTCAGGGCGCCTCAGAGACCCTGTTGCTCGACTACGGCATGCACCAACGCCGGTTGTTCCCGCTGCTGGCCCGGGTGGTCGCCTTCAACGCGACCCAGCAGCGCCTGGTGGCCGACCTCGACGATGTGCTCAGCGACCGGGTCACCGACGAAGCTTCCCGGCGGGCCCTGGAATCGCGGGCCGCCGGTACGAAGGCGATGGCCACCTGGTTGGCCACCCGGACCATCCAGGAGTGCCGCGAGGCGTGTGGCGGCGCCGGCTACATCACCCGTAACCGATTCACCGCCCTCAAGGCGGACACGGACGTGTTCACCACCTTCGAGGGTGACAACCATGTGCTGTTGCAGCTGGTGGCCAAGGGACTGCTCACCTCGTATTCGAGCGACTTCGCCGACCTGGACCAGGTGGGGATGGTCCGATTCGTGGCGGCCGCCGCAGTCGAGACGGTGGTCGAGAAGACCGCTGTGCATACCCTGCTGGACCGGGTCCGCGACCTGCTGACCAAGCACGATGATGATGACCCGGAGGCGGGTCTGCTCGACTCGGACTACCAGCTCGCGATGCTGCGCTTCCGTGAGGAGCATCTGGTAGCGAGCGCGGCCCGCCGGCTGAAGGGTGGGGTGGAATCCGGTCTCGACTCGGGAGAGGTCTTCTCCCGAGCCCAGGACCACGTGCTGTCGATCGCCAGGGCACACGTCGAGAGGGTGGTTCTCGAGGACCTGGTGGAGCAGGTCCGAGCGCTGCCGGCCGATGAGCCCAGTACCAGGGTGATGCATCTGCTGTGCGACCTGTACGCGCTGGGCGTGATCGAGGAGGATCGGGGCTGGTTCCTCGAGCACGGCCGATTGAGCCCGGCCCGGTCCAAGGCGATCACCCGGGAGATCGGGGCGTTGTGCCGCCGCCTGCGCCCGGACGTGGTGTCGGTGGTGCAGGCGTTCGGGATCCCCCCGGAGGTGCTGCGCGCCGAGGAGCTCGTCGGTCGGGCGGCTGTGGGCCGTGACCGATGAGCAGGGTGGCTCGTTGAGGCGTTGGTTGGGTGAACCGTAGCGGTTCGAACCGGCGATGCGGGTGGTCCTCAAGACCGAGCGCTCGAGATCACCTACGCGAACGCACTGGCCAGTCAGGGGTTCAGCACGTTTCGCGAGCTGTCGTCGGATCTCAACCAGGGGGAGGTAGGGCGGCCATGACCTCCGAGGACGTCGTGGCCGCCTCCTTCCCCGCTGAGGGCGGCAGGGCGGGAAGGCTCAGTGCCCGGCTTCCTTGGCACGCTCGATGGAGGCCAGGATCTCGGCTTCGGCGGCTTTGCGGTCGGCCCAGTCGGCGCTCTCGACCGACTTGCCCGGCTCCAGATCCTTGTAGTGCTCGAAGAAGTGCCGGATCGCGTCCAGGTCGAACTGCGCGACATCGGTCAGGTCGCAGACGTGGTCCCAACGCGGGTCCCCGGCCGGGACGCACAGCACCTTCTCGTCGCCGCCGGCTTCGTCGGTCATATTGAACATCGCCACCGCGCGGCACTTGATCACCACGCCCGGGAAGGTGGGCTCGGGGAGCAGTACCAGCGCGTCCAGCGGGTCGCCGTCGTTGCCCAGGGTGTCGTCGATATAGCCGTAGTCGGCGGGGTAGCCGAATGCCGTGTACAGGTAACGGTCCAGGTGCACCCGACCGGTCTCGTGGTCAACCTCGTACTTGTTGCGGGAGCCCTTGGGAATCTCCACCACCACGTCGAACTCGAGCATCTCTTCCTTCACGTCCTATCGATCAGTTGCGGCGCCCGGACCACACCACCGGCGGGGTGCCGGGAGCGGTCAGAGGCTTACGTCTGCAGGCGCGTCCACCGATCCCAGGAGGACTCGCTCGGAGTCGCGGGAGGTCACGGGCATGCACCACCGCAGGCCAGTCTCGCGCACAATGGGCCGAGAGTTGGCATCCAGGGAAGGGAAATCGTGCGACGAGGTGAAGTGCGACACCCCCGCAGGTCGGGACGTAAGCGCCACCTCGGCCGGTGGCTGCTGGCCTGCCTGGTCCTGCTGCTGGGGGCCGGTGGAGCGATCGCCTGGCAGACCGGTGTCGCACAGGATGTGGTCGATCACTTCCGCGACACGGCCCCATCGAACGAGAGCCCCGCGGTGGTGCCGCCACCGGCGGGTCTGGACCTCCCCGCCCCGACCACGGAGGGACCGGTGGCACCTCGAGTCGAAGCCCCGACCGCACCGGAGGTGGACCCGAAGAAGGTCACCAGGGCCGTGAAGAGGTGGGTGGGGGACGAGGACCTCGGTCCCCGGGTGAGCGTCCAGGTGGCGGACCTGTCGAGCGGAACCGTCGTGTACGCCCACGGTCCGCGACGGTTCACGCCCGCTTCGACGACCAAGGTGCTGACCGGGGTCGCGGCCCTTGAGACGATGGGGCCCGAGCACCGGTTCAGCACCACCGTGGTCCGGGCGGGTCCGGGCCGTATCGTCCTGGTGGGCGGTGGCGACCCGTATCTGGCCGGCGTGCCGACCGCGGCAGGCACGCTCCCGGCGCGCGCGAATGTGGTGGACCTGGCCGCCAGGACCGCCTCGGCGTTGAAGGAGTCCGGACGGACCCGGATCCGACTCGATTACGACACCTCGGTGTTCAGCGGGCCGGAGGTGAACCCCACCTGGGAGCCCAGCT
>CAYNFY010000001.1:49951-96223 GCA_964396585.1 uncultured Nocardioides sp. | reverse complement strand
CATCAAACACACCCAAGCCCCACAACCCGAAGGCCATTTCGTCTCGAGGCAACCCGCAGAAACTTACCAGACCCGACCCGAAGACCAAAACCCAGCAAACTCCTATCCCCTCTCCCGACACACTCCAACCCCAGGCGTTTCCGCCTCAGACTTGGTGGGTGCCGCTCGTGGCGACAGACAGAACATTAACCACAACCCTCGACGGAGCGCGAATCGGGGGTCCCCTTTCGTCGTTCGCGCAGGTCAGCGGCCTCGTCTCGGCTCATCCACCGATGGCGCGATAGAGCGGGCCCGCTCCGAACATCTCGCGCGGTGACACGGGTACTCCACCGTCGGGTTCGACCACCCCGTAGCCGACTGCCAGTTCGGCCGTGATCAGCGCCTCACCCGAGTGCCGCGCCAGCTGCGGATCGGCCGCCAACGCGGCGAGGACACGACCCTGCAGTTCCGGGGACTCGGCATCGCTGATGCTGACTCCCGCGATATTGTCCACGCCGCTCTTCATCAACAGCTCGGTACGCACCAGTCCCGGCCAAAGACTCACGGCCACCACTCCGGTGCCCTTGAGCTCGACGGCCAGGTCATTCGTCATCTTGTCCAGCCCCGCCTTCGCGACGCCGTACAGGGTCGAGTGCAGATAGGCCCGCGCTCCGATCGATGAGATGTTCACCAGAAGCCCGGTACCGCGTCGGACCATCAACGGCAGCGCCGCGTGGGCCGCCACGTAGTGAGCGCGAAGCCCCACCGTGATCAGCGAATCCCAGTCCTCCAGCGGGCGCTCCCAGGATCGCTCCGGTCGCGCATGGTTCAGGCGGGGGCCGGCCCAGACATTGTTGACCAGCAGGTCGAGCCCGTCCGAGGAGGCCTCGGCCACCAGCCGCTGGACCTGCTGATCGTCGGTGTGATCGCAGGTGTGGGCCACCCCCTTCCCGCCGGCGGCGTCGATCCGGGCAACCGTGGTCTCGAGTCGCTCACGGTCGCGGCCCGAGACGTGCACCGTCCAGCCCGCCTCGGCTAGACCTACCGCGATGCCCTGCCCGACACCTCGACTGCCTCCGGTGACCAGGGCCGTTCCGGGCACCCGCGGCTCGGCGGCACTCATGCCAGCTCCCCGCGGACCCGGTAGCCCTCGGGCAGGGCCCTGCTCATCGTCCACAGCTCGCGGACCTCGCACCGGCTGATCCGCCACTCGCCGTCTTCGATGACGTAGGAGTCGGAGTACTCGAGCGCACCGAGCGACTCGGTGTGCTGTTCGGTGTTCACCTGCCGGAAGCGCAGGCTCCACTCCCCCTCGGCGCTCCCCGGCCCGGTGAGCCGAATGTCAGGGTGCACCGCATGGTGCATGTCGAGGACCACATGGTGTCCCTCGACCTGTTTCAGCGCGATCGCCTCGAAGACCGCACGGATGCCATCGGCACCGACGAAGTTGCCGATCCTCTCGCCGTAGTCGAGCACCGCCCCGTCGGCGATGAAGCAGGACCGGAAGACCTCCGGTTGCTTGCGGTCACAGGCGCGCAGGTAGCGGTACTTGACGCGCTTGATCTCTTCGACTGCCTCGAGAGCTGCTACTCGCTCCTCGAGGGTGCGGTGTTCACTCATGCCGGTTCTCCTCGTCGGCCGCTGACACGGGCGGTGACCCGGCCGGGGACATTGTGACCCACGTGATGCCGAGCAGGCCAACGCTTCGCCGGCTCATCCTCTGCCGACCCCGGCCGCGTGGGCTGCCACGATGTGGCCGTAGACCAGCCCCTGACCGATGGTCGCGCCCGCGCCCGGATAGGTGGACCCGAAGACGTTGCCGGCGCTGTTGCCGATCGCGTACAGGCCCTGGACCACCGATCCGTCCGCACGCATCGCCCTACCGTGCTCGTCGGCTACCACCCCGCCACAGGTACCCAGGTCACCGATGACGATCTGGACCGCGTAGAGCGACCCGGTGCCGAGCGGGCGAAGGTTCGGATTGGGTTGGTGCGTCGGGTCGCCGTAGTAGCGGTCGTAGGCGGAGTTGCCCCGCCCGAAGTCGTCATCGATACCGGCACCGGCCAGCCGGTTGAAACGCTCGAGCGTTTCGGTCAGGGTCCCGGCCGGCAACCCGGTGGAGGCAGCGAGGCCCTCGACCGAGGTGGCGTGATGGGCGATCCCGGCCTTGAACCAACCGCCGGGCAACTTCATCCGTGGATAGATGGCGCCGGCGAAGACATAGGAATTGCGGTAGGTCTGATCGAAGACGAGCCACATCTTTCGTACCGGAGTTCCGGCTCGTTCCAGGGCGAGTACACGCTGCCCGAAGGACATGTAGTCGACCGACTCGTTGATGAATCGCTCTCCGTCCTGGTTCACGATCAACGATCCAGGCAGCGAGCGCTCCGCGAGTAGCACCTTGGGGTCGCTGCCCGGGCGCGTCGGCGCGATCGCCGGGAACCACCAGCTCTGATCCATCAGAGTCAGGTCGGCGCCCACACTCGCGGCCAGGTTGATCGCGTCCCCGGTATTGCTCTCGGCACCCAGACTCCACTCGCCCAGCCGCTCGGACTGGAACTCGTGGCGCATCTCGAGGTTGTGGTCGAAGCCGCCGGCCGAGAGCACCACACCCCGACGAGCGCGGACAGTGACCCGGCGCCCGCCGTGCTCGATGACCGCTCCGGTCACCGTCTTCTCGTCGGGATCCTCCGGGTTCGTCTCAGTGGTCAGGTCGACCAGCGCGGCCTCGGTCCAGAACGGGATCCCGGCCCCCAGGACGCCGGCGAACAATCCGGCGGCCAGAGCCTGGCCGCCGGCCAGGTACTCACGTCCCAGCGCCAGCCCGCCGATTCCCTGGGCTGCCCTGCGGGCGATCTTCGGCACTCCCGTACCGGGCTTGCGCATCACCAGGTTCATCCACTTGTAGTCCATGCCGGTGACCGGCATCGGGACCGGCGCCTCGACGACGCCGCCTCGCAGAGTCCCGCGGTCGGCACCCAGGACCGCGGCGTTGAACGGCCGCGACTCACAACTTCGGCCTGCCGCATCCCCACCCGGCGACTCGGGGTGATAGTCCGAATACCCCTTGGACCACATCAACTTGAGCGGCGTCGTGCGCTCCAGCATCTCGATCGTCGCCACCCCATGGTGCAGGTACGCCTGCCAACGTTCGCGCGGCGCCGAGTCTCCGACGACAGCCTCCAGGTAGGTGTGGCCGCGCTCCAAGGTGTCGGTCGATCCGCCACGCACGAGCGCCGGGTTGGCCGGAATCCAGTACGCCCCACCCGAACGAGCGGTGGACCCGCCGATCTTCGCGGACTTCTCGACGATCAGCACCGACAGTCCCTGTTCGTGTGCACTCAACGCCGCTGCCAGCCCGGTACCGGAACCGACCACCAGCAGGTCGACTTCGGTGTCGTGCACCGGGTGGGTGGTCGGTGAGCCGTTACTCGAGGCCTTGCCCTGCGCCTTGCCCTGTGCCATCTCATGCTCCTGTGGTCAGAACCGTCTAACTAGCCGATCGGTTAGTTAGACTAACCCGTATAGCAAAGTATTTCCATGCATCGGGTTCAGTGATGGATGATGACGTCGTGAACAGGACTGGGCGGCCGGGTCGCGAAGGGCTGGTGGCGTCGGCCACCCGACTCTTCGCTGAGCGGGGAGTGCGGGGCACCTCGCTGCAGCAGATTGCCGACGCGGCGGGCGTGACCAAGGCTGCGGTGTACCACCACTTCCGGACCAAGGACGAGGTCGTCGAGGCGGTTCTCGAGCCCGCACTGAACGCGATCGCCTCGATCGTGCGGAACTCCTCGACCTACTCGGACCCGCAGGTCCGGGTCGAGACGGCGATCGTGGGCCTGGCCGATCAAGCCGTTCAGCATCGACACCTGTGGGCGATCGTCCTGCTGGACACCGCGGTGGAGCAGTTGTTACACGGCGGCGGCCCGCACATCTCGGCCTTTCATCAGCTGCGAGCACTGCTGCATGGACCGGGTCCGGACGAACGTCGCCGGATGATGGTCTCGGTCTTCCTCTCCGGACTGATGGGGCCGGCCTTGGACCGCACCTCGGCCGACATCCCCGACGACGTGACCCGAGAGGTGATCATCGAGGCCGGCCGCCGCCTGCTGCTCTGAACCAGCAGAAGTCAGGCCGGATTCCCACTCGGATCCGGTGACCCCACGGAAGGGGCACGGAGACCGCCATAGGCATTGCACGCGGACATATGCGGCGAGGGCGGTCGCCGAACCGGTGACCGCCCTCGCGACATGAAGCCTGCCTCACGGCCACGGCCGCGTCATCGACTCACAGGTGGGTGCCACCGTCGATCCGGATCTCGGTCCCGGTCACGAAGTAGGCGTCCTTGCTGGCCAACATGGCCACCACATTGCCGACCGCGTCCGGACCGGCGAAGCCGTGGCCGAGCGACGGCATCAGTTTGGTGAACATGTTGAAGTCGGCATCCTCGGCAATCCGGGGCCGACCGACTGCTTGGACTCACCGGTGCCGTCGGTCATCCCCGAGGAGATCGAGCCGGGCTGAACCGAGTTGAAGCGGATGCCGACGCCGGCGAACTCCAGGGCCAGGGCGTGGGTCATCGACTGGATACCGCCCTTGCTGGCCGCATAGGCCGCCATATAGGGGTGCCCGAACTGAGCCGAGGTCGAGGAGAAGTTCACCACCGCGGCACCGTCGCCCTCCTTGAGCGCACCGATCGCCTCGCGGGTGACCATGAAGGTGCCGACCAGATTGACCCGCAGCACCTTCTCGAAGTCTTCGGTCGAGGTGGATTCGCTATGCGAGGAGCGCAGGATCCCCGCGGCGTTGACCAGCGCATCCAGTCCACCCAGGCGCTCGACGGCCGAGGCGACCCCGGCCTTGACCGACCCTTCGTCGCTGACGTCGAGCTGCACGGTCTCCAAGGTTCCGGCCAGGTCGCCGGCGAGCTCACCCGCCCGCCGCACCGTGTCGGCGAGCCCAGCCTCGGAGATATCCGCAGCCACCACGTGACCACCTTCGGCCAACATTCGCAACACGGTTGCCTGTCCGATGCCGGAACCGCCACCGGTCACCAGCACCCGTCGGTTCTCGTAGCGCTTCATCACGTCCCACTTCCCATATCTGACGACTCGTCAGGTCGAGCCACTGAGGCCAGTGTGGCACACCGTGCCACGTTGGCGCGACAAGCCATCGGCACGCTAGGTTGCGGTCATGGAGACCGGTAGAGCAACGCTGACACAGCGCCGCCGTGAGGAGACCCGGTCCGACATAGTCCAGGCCGCCACTCGATTGTTCGCTCGGCAGGGGCTGGCCGCCACCACGGTGGAGGAGATCGCCTCGGAGGCCGGGGTCGGACTGCGCACCTTCTACCGCTACTTCCCCAGCAAGCGCGAGGCGGTGACCCCGCTGCTGACCCGTGGGGCCGAGCACTGGCAGCGACTGCTCGCCGAGATCCCGCCCACCGGCGACCTGCGCCAGGCGGTGGCCGTGGTGGTGCGCAGTGCGCTCACCCCGATCGACGCGCACAGCCCGATGGACGGAGACCTGTCTCGGTCGTTGCTCCGCACGGTGCTCTCCGATCCGGACCTGCGCCACGTATGGGACACCGTCAACGGCGACTCGGAGCGGGCCCTGTTGCCGATCTTCACCGAACTGGTCGGCGACGCCGACCCGCTCACCCCACGGATGTTGGCGGCAGCGGCGACGAATGCCATCCGGATCGCACTGGAGACCTGGTCGACCGGGCTCGCACCGCAGCACTCGAGCCCGGCGGATCTGGCCGAGCAGATCTTCAACCGACTCAGTGAGTGGCTGCCCGTCTGAGTTCCGCGGCACACCCTCAAGTACCACCGTTCAGTTGACGCACGGGGTGGCCCGACTGAGGATGATGCGGCCCGGCAGTTCGGGCGGACTCGACTCTCCACTCGCCACCGCGGCCCCGGCCAACCCGTCTCGAAACCGCACCGCCCAATGCTGAGTCAACAGATCGTCGAAGGCGCGGACCCGTCCCGCATTCGTGATCACCGGTACCCCGGAGACCGATACGGGCACCTGATTCACCGTCTCCACCTCATCGGCGGAGACCTCCCGCCCATCCATCGTCGACAACACCTCGGCAGCCAGGCCGCCGGCGCCGGCCGTGACCACGTACCGGATCCGACCAGACTCGTCGGCGAGCGCGAACTGCTGCCGCTCCTGAGCATCGGAGCGGAGCGGCAGCGCGCGATAGGGCTCGCCGTCATCACCGGCGCAGGGCGGTAGCGTCGGCGGCCCGGCGCTGCGAAGCAGCACCCCGGCCATACCCACGAAGATGTCGCGACAGGCCGTCCGCTCACGACAGTTGGCTGCCTCGACTCGGATCACCGTGTGCCCGGCGCGCAGAAAGAGGGTGTAGCGCCGACTCACCCGGTGGTAGCTGCCGGACATCTCGTCGACACCAGCCGGAGGGGACTCGGCGTCCCCCGTGACGACCTGACGGGCCGCCGTGTCGCTGGCCGCGACCCACAGCCCCATTGCGAAGTCGCCGACCGGTGCCGCCAGGCTCGACCCGCGATAGCCGCACATCACACCGCGAGGTTCGCGCCCCGGTTCGCCCCAGGCCATGGCCAGCAAGAACTGCGACTCGAGCCCGGCCCCCTCGCGTGCCGCCGGAGTCAGGTTCTGTGCACACCAACTCGACACCCGGTCGACGTTCGTTGTGGGCAATCGGCCGGCGGGCTCATGCCCGCACCCCATGAAAGCCCCGATGCAGGTGACGCTCACCAGCGCTGCGACGGCGCCGCGACTCCGGGTGCCCATGGTCCATGGTCACGACCGGGAGACCGCAGAGCATCGCCTGAACAGGGGAAGACCTCCCGGAGTCACTATCGCGTCCACGGCGAGCGCCCTGGACACCGGCGCGGTGGGGATCAACAGGTATCTGGGAGCACCCATCCAGTTCAGAAGTACTGCATCCCGCCATCGATACTGATGTGCTCACTGGTGATCATCGGGGTCTCGTCCGAGGCCAGGAAGGCGGCCACCGCCGCGATCTCCTCGGGCTCGGACCAGTTCGTGGGCGTGAACGTGCCGCTCATCTCCGCCAGCCCCGGGCTCGTGGCGCTGGCCTTCTGGATGGCGGCAGCCATGGCGGGGCCGCCCATCGCGGTGGCGACGCCGCCTGGGTGCACGCTGTTGACCCGGATGTTGTGCGGGCCCAGCTCGGCGGCGAACCCTCGGGTCAGGCCGACCAGCGCGTGCTTGCTGGTGGTGTAGTGGATCATCCAGGGCTGCACCTTCTTGCCCGCATAGGAACTGGTGATCACGACCGAGCCCCCGCCCCGAGCGATCAGGTGCGGAGCGGTCGCCATCACCGTGTTCCAGACTCCGGTGACGTTGATGTCCAAGGTGTTGCCCCAGACCTGCGCGGTGGTGTCGTCCCAGGCCCGCGGGATGCAGATCCCGGCGTTGGCGACGACCACGTCCAGTCCGCCGAACGTGTCCACCGCCCGCTGCGCAAGCGCCGACAGCGCCGCGGCGTCCCGGACGTCTCCGGGCTCGGCGATGATCCGCCGCCCGGTGGCCTCGACCAGGCGGACGGTCTCGGCCAGATCTTCGGCTGTGGCCGGCTCGTAGGGGACGTCTGGGACCACCGCACAGATGTCGAGGCCGACGATGTCTGCCCCCTCGTCGGCCATCCGCATGGCATGGGCTCGTCCCTGCCCCCGGGCGATTCCAGTAATGAAGGCGACCTTGCCCTCGAGTCGACCCGACATGGGTGACCACGACCTCTCGGTTGGCATGTGCAGGTAAGCCCTTCCGCGCCGGGACGTCCGAGCGTGCTGGGCCTGATGTCGTTCACGCTAGTCAGTCCTCGGCACCGACTGCCGTCGCGGTACCACTGAGTGACCGGAACCCGGTCCGAAGTGGGCGCCCCATGGTCGCTTCACCGAACTCCGAACCCGATCTCTATATCGAGGCGATCTCGCCCTCGGCGGTCACGAATGCGCGGATCAGCGCCACCGCCGCGTCGGCGAACTGCTCCTCGGTCAGGTCGAGATCACCCTCCAGGTAGGCCGTGGCGATCTCCAGCAGACCACCCAGGGCGAAGCGGGTGGCCAGCCCGGTCGACACCAACTCCGAGCCATCCAGCACCTCCGCCACCCAGACCCGAGTGGCGTGGTCAGCGACCTCGGTCAACAAGCGGCGACGGCGACGATGCATCTCGGGATGCGCCGCGGCGTGCACCAGCAGGAATCGGGTCCGTCTCGGGTCGGCGGTCATGAAGCCCATGCCGGCCCGGACGAAGCTTCGCAGCGGGTCGCTGTCGTCGCCGACCGCAGCGGCGATCGCATCACCGACGGCCCGCACACCCTGGTCTGCCGAATCGTCGTAGAGCGACAGCAGGAGGTCGGTGATATCGCTGAAGCTCTCGTAGAAGTACCGTGCTGTGAGCCCGGAGGCGGCACAGACACCGCGTACGGTCACCCCGCCGATGCCCTGGCTCTCGACCACGTCCAAGGTCGCCTCGAACAGCCGGGCCCGCCGCTCCGACTTCCGCTCGGCCGCGGGCTTGCCGCGCCACACCCGGGGCTCCTCACTCACTCGGCCATCCTGTCAGCACCGTTGACACATCATCTCGACCACCCTAAATTGATCACACTTGTTGTCAGCTTGAAATCGGGCGGCAGGTCTCACTCATGACTAGGGAAATCTCCGATGACTTCGACCTCAGACCTCTCAGCCACTCGACTCGACCCCACCGATCGAGAGCACTACCAGGCTGGATTCCCGCATGCCCTCTTCAGTGAGCTGCGCGCCGCAGGGCCCATGCACCGCCACCGTCTGATCGCCGCCGACGGCACCCAGACGCCCTTCTGGTCGCTGGTGGGGCATCACGAGATCCACGCCGTCAGCCGGGACGCGGAGACCTTCAGCGCGACCGATGGCCCAGCCATCGCACCCGACCCGATGTACCGCGACACCGAGATCTTGATCGCACTCGATCCGGAGAATCACCAACGCCTACGGCGGTTGATCAGTGCCGGTTTCACCCCTCGAATGATCGCCCGGCTCGAGGACGCCATCGCGGAGCGCGCCCAGCGCATCCTCGATAAACTCCAAGAAGGAGCCGACACCCCGATCGACTTCGTGTCACAGATCGCCTTCCCGTTGCCGATGCATGTGATCGCCGACATCGTCGGCATCCCCGAGGAGGACCGAGCCTGGGTGTTCTCGCGCACGAACCAGCTCTTGCGCGGGATGGATCCAGAGGCCGGCATCAGCGAAGCGGAGTTGTTGGCGCTCCAGGTCGAGACCTACGAATACGCCCACGAACTCTCGGAGAAGAAACGGGCCAATCCCACCGACGACGTCTGGTCACTCCTGACCCAGACCGAGCTACCCGGGGTAGCCGGCAGCACCTGGGCGCTCTCCGGTGCCGAACTCGACGCGTTCTTCATGATCCTGACCGTCGCCGGGAGCGAGACCACCCGCAATGCCCTCTCCAGCGGCCTGATCGAACTACTCCGACACCCCGATCAGGTGGCCGCCATCCGAGCCGACCCCTCGCTCCTGCCTGCGGCAGCTGACGAGGTTCTGCGCTGGTCGAGTCCGGTCCTGATGCTCGCCAGAACCGCCACTCGCGACACCGAACTGGGTGGCCAGTCGATCTCCGCCGGGGACCGGGTCGTCATGTGGTATCCCTCGGCCAACCGGGACGAGCGGGTTTTCGCCGACCCGTTCCACTTCGACATCGGCCGGGTTCCGAATCCGCATGTGACCTTCGGTGGCGGTGGCGCCCACTACTGCCTGGGCGCCACCCTGGCCAAGCGCGAACTCCAGGTGATGCTGGGCACCCTGCTCCAGCGGTTCCCGCAGATCGAGCTGGCGGGGCCACCACGCTGGGTGGGAGCCGGTCCGGCCCACAACATCGGGGTCGGCGTATCCATCGACTCGCTGCCGGTCCACCTGGGCCAAGCTCGACCCTAGGGTTTCAAAGAAACACCCCGCCGCCGTCCACGACCTCAGGTCGCGGGATTCTCCAGTTGCAGGTCGGGGTCGCCCCACGACCTCGGCTCCCGCCCGAAGACCTCGTGCAGCAGCGGCATGAACTCGCTCAGCGGCAGCGAGTCGTAGGCCGGGTCGAAGGAGACCGCGTCCCAGGCCGCGCAGAAGTGCGCACACGAGTCGAACCACTCCGAATCGCGGTAACGCTCACGCGAGTCGGTGGGAATGCCCATCGCCTCGCCGTAGTGGTAGGTCTGGAAGACGCCATGGTGCTTGACCACCCACCAGGCCTCATCCGAGACGAACGGCCTCAGGATGGCGGCCGCCACCTCACTGTGATTGTCCGGGGAGAGGTCGTCGCCGATGTCGTGCAACAACGCCGCCACCACCAGGTCGGTGTCGGCCCCCTCGCGCAGCGCCCGAGTCGCGCTCTGCAGGGAGTGGGTATAGCGATCGACCTGGTAGCCGTAGGTGTGACCCTGCATCGCCTCCAGTTGCCGGACCAGGTTGGGCACCAGGTTCTCGGTGCGATGCCGGGCCGCCTCCTGGGCGATCAGCTGGATCTCCTCCGGCGTCGCGTCGTCCATGCTGGTGAAGCTCACCATCTCGATGGTCATCTCAGTTCCTCTCCTCTGTTTCCGATAGGGATGTTGTTCCGTAGTGACCGCGGGATCGGGCTCGGGACCGCGGCGAGCAGGTCACGGGTGTAGGCCTCGCGGGGTGCTCGCAACACCTCGGCGACCGGACCCTGCTCGACGACTCGGCCCCGCTGCATCACCAGCACGTCGTCGGCGATCACCTCCACCAGGGCCAGATGGTGGGTGATGAAGAGCAGCGCCAGACCGAGATCCCGCTGCATCTCCCCGAGCAGCTGCAGCACCTGGGCTTGAACCGACACATCGAGCGCGGCGGTCGGTTCGTCACAGACCACGAAGTCGGGTTCGAGGATCAATGCGCGGGCGATCGCGACGCGTTGCAGTTGCCCACCGGAGAGCTCGACCGGGTGGCGCCGGGCGAACCGCGCGCCGAGTCCGACCCGGTCGAGCATCGCCAGGGCCTTGGCCTCCCGCTCCGACCTGGTCGCCAGATCGTGCACCACCAGCGGCTCGGCGATCGACTCGGCGATGCTCATCCGGGGATTGAGGCAACTGTAGGGATCCTGGAAGACCATCTGCATCCGCCGCCGCATCGCGCGCATCTCACCGGCCGCCAAGCCGCGCAGGTCGACCCCGTCGAAGGTGATCGCACCGGCGTCCGGCTCGATCAGACGCAACACCAGGCGCCCGACCGTCGACTTGCCGGCCCCGGACTCACCGACCACCGCCACCGAGCGCCCCCGGGGCACCACGAACGAGACATCGTCGACCGCCTTGGGCAACGAGCTCTTGCCGCGCAGCGACACCTTTCCACCCCGGAACGTCTTACCGAGCCCAGAGACCTCGAGCAGTGCATTCATACCGAGACTCCTTCCAGGATCAGGTCGACGGCACGATCGCAACGCACCTGGCCGGCGCCGCCGGATCCCACCAACAGCGGATGCGACTGTTCGCACGCATCCACCCGGTGGCCGCAGCGCCGAGCGAAGCGACAGGTGTCGTGCAGGGTGCCCGGCGGCGGAATCGATCCGGGGATGGCCCGGAGCGCCTCGCCGTTGCCCAGCGCCGGGATCGAGCCGAGCAGACCGGAGGTGTAAGGGTGTCGCGGCGCGGTGAACAGGTCGGCGATCGGTCCCTGTTCGACCACCTCGCCGGAATACATCACCACTACCCGGTCCGCGACGTCGGCCACCACCCCCAGATCGTGGCTGATGAACAGCACCGACAGTCCCGTCTCCTCTTGCACCTTGCGCAGCAACCGCAGCACGAGCGCCTGCACCGTCACGTCGAGTGCCGTGGTCGGTTCGTCGGCGATCAGAATCGAAGGGTTACTGCACAGCGCGGCGGCGATCGCCAGGCGCTGGGCCATCCCGCCGCTGAACTGGTGCGGGTAGTCGCGGGCCCGGTGCTGTGGCTCTGGGATGCCCACCGCGTCGAGCATCTCGACGGCCCGAGCCCGAGCCGCGCGCCGACTCATCCCCAGATGTACTCGGGCCACCTCTGCCACCTGCTCACCGGCGGTGAAGGCGGGGTTCAGGCTGCGGAGCGGGTTCTGGAAGATCATCGCCACCTCACGGCCCCGGATCTGGCGGAACTCGGCCTCGGAGAGGCCGACCAGCTCCCGCCCGCGCAGCCGGATCGAGCCCGCCGCGACCCGACCGCCCTTGCGGCCGGTCAGCCCCAGCACCGCGGTCGCGGAGACGGTCTTTCCGGAGCCGGACTCTCCCACCAGGGCGAGGGTCTCCCCTTGCCCCAGGGTGAAGCTGACGTCCTCCACCACCGGAGTCCAGGAGCGGCCGGTCTGGAACTCGAGGGTGAGCCCGTCCACCTCCAACAAGGGGGTCGTCGCGTCAGTCATCGCGTCAGTCATCGCTGTTCCTTCCGGTGGCAACGAGCGCACGGCGCATCCCCTCGCCCAGCAGGGTGAAGGCCAGCACCACGCTGAAGATCATCAGGCCCGGGATCCAGACCATGTTCGGGGCGATCGTCATCGTCTGTACCGAAGTGCTGAGCATGGCTCCCCAACTGGCGGTCGGTGCCTCGACCCCCAGGCCCAGGAAGCTCAGACTCGCCTCGGCGCTGACCGCGACGCCGAGCGCCACCGAGACCTGGACCAAGATGGCCGGCACCACATTGGGAAGCACGTGCTTGGTCACCACTCGCAGGGGAGCACAGCCGATCGAGATGGACGACTCGATATAGGTCTCGCCCATCACCTCGCTGGTGGCTGCCCGACTCACCCGAAAGAACTGGGGCGCGAAGATCAGACCCACCGCCGCCATCGCGTTGGTCAGACCCGGGCCCAGCACGGCGACGATGGTGAGGGCCAAGATGAGCCCCGGGATCGACATCAGACCATCGAAGATGCGCGAGAGCACAGCATCCACGATCCCGCGACGGTAGCCGGCGAGCAGTCCGGTAGGCACCCCGATCAGCAGGCTGACACCGACGGCGACACCGGAGGCCTGCAAGGTCACCCGGGTGCCGTAGATAAGTCGGCTGAGCACGTCTCGGCCGTAGTCGTCGGTACCGAGGAGGTGCTCCGAGCTCCACGGCTGGAGACGCTGCATCAGAGCCTGGGTATTGGGGTCGTGCGGAGCCAGTACCGGCGCCAGGATCGCGGCCAGCACGATCAGGCTCAGGTATCCGAAGGAGGCCGCGGCCAGCGGATCCGAGCGGACGAAGCCACGCAGGCGTCCGCGCCGAGCTCGGGCGGCGAGGGGTTCGGCGTCGGGAGTGGTCACCTTGCTCATGTACGCACCTTCGGGTTGAAGTAGCCGTAGGAGATGTCGACCAGCAGGTTGATCACCAACACGATCAGGGTGGTGAGCGCGACGAGGCCGAGCAGCACCGGGATGTCGCGGGAGAGCACGCTGTTCACCGCGAGCCGCCCGATGCCGGGCAGGTCGAAGACGCTCTCGATGGCCACCGTGCCGCCCAACACCTGGGCGAAGCGGTAGGCGAACACCGTGGTCACCGGGACGGCCGCGTTCTTGGAGGCATGCTTGCCCAGCACCCGCGGGCGGGACAGGCCACGCGCCTCGGCGTTGGTGATGTAGTCGAGCTTCAGCACGGTGGACAGCGCCTGACGGAACTGCATGGTGACCTCGGCCATCGGCAAGAGCGCGAGGGCCAGTGCCGGCAGCAGCAGGTGCGAGAGCCACGGCCAGAGTCCGGCCGAGAGCGGTTCATAGCCGATCGAGGGCAGCCAGCCCAGGTTCACCGAGAAGATCAGCACCAACACCAACGCCACCCAGAACGGGGGAAGTGCGATGGCTGCCGATGCCATCCCGGTGATCACCCGATCGACGAGTCGCCCGTGCCGCAGTGCGGCCAGCATCCCGGCCGCGAGACCGACCACCAGGGTGATGCCCATGGCCACCATGACCAGGGAGATGGTGACGGGCAGTCGATCACCGATCACCCGGGTGACCGACTGCCCGTTGGCGAGGGAGGCCCCGAGATCTGCATGCAGCGCGCCGGCGAACCAGCTTCCGTACCGGCTCATCAGTGGTTGGTCCAGGCCGAGCATCGTGCGGATCTCATTGATCCGCTCCGGCGTCGGGTTCTCACCGGCGATCGCCGCCGCCGCATCGCCTGGGGCCAGGTCCACCAGCGCGAAGACGCAGAAGGTGACCACGACCAGGACCGGAAGCGCGACGGTCAGTCGACGCAGTGCATACAGAGTCATCGTGTCTCGCTCAATTCACCCGTGTGTCACTTGGTCTTGCCGAGGTCTCGGTAGCTGGGGAACCCGCTACGTACCCACGGCAGACCGGGAACCCCGGCGATCTTGTCGTTGCGGACCCAGACCTGCTGACCCCACAGGATCGGTACCCAGACGTCGTCGGTGGCCATGATGTTCCAGATCTCGAAGTACTTCTCACCGCGCTGTTCGGTGCTCTTGGTGGGGTCTGCCGCCTCACTGACCAGGTCACCGAAGAGGTCCCCATGGCCCCGCACAGCTTCGAAGCCGGCGGTCACGTAGTAGCTCAACGTGCTGGCCGGGTCCGGGGCCGGGCTGGCATTGATCACCTGGGCGTCGAGTTCACCGCGGCGGTACATGTCGTCGATCTGAGCGAAGGGGATCGACTGCAGATTGACCTTGATGCCGGCCTTGCCCAACTGATCCTGCAGCGCCTGGGCCACCGGCTCCGCGGTGGATCCGGTCGCCGCCGCGATGGTGATCTCCGCACCGCCGGCCTCGGTGACCAGCTTCTTGGCGCCCTCGACATCCAAGGAACGGGTTGCGGACATGTTCGGGTCGTGGGCCCAGAAGCCCTCGGGATAGAACTGATCCGCGGCGGTGGCGTTGCCGGCGAAGAGACCCTCGACCATCTCGTCACGGTTGACGGCCATCGCGATGGCCTGGCGGATCTCCGGCTTCTTGAGCGCGCCGCGCTCGGCGTTGAGCATCAACACCACGGGAGTGGCCTGGTCGACCAGATCACCCTCGAAGGCACCCTGGTCGATCTTGGCCAGTGACTCCTGTACCGGGGAGGCACCGGAGATCTGAGCGACATCGAGGTCGCCGGTCTGCACGCCGTTGATCCGAGCTGCCTGATCGACGACGGTGCGCACCACCAGGGTCTTGGCGTAGGCGGTGTCAGGGTTCCAGTAGTTCTCGTTGCGCTCGTAGGCGACCTCCTGACCGGAGGTGACCTTGGTCGGCACATAGGGCCCGGAGCCGGCGGTGCCGGGGTCGGTGGCCAGAGCGGCGCCACGCTCGCCGAATGCCTTCGGACTCACCATCATCCCGGCATTGAGGGTGAAGGCGGCGGGCAGTTCGGCCCCCAGTCCCTTCTTCAACCCCAGTCGCACCGTGGTGTCGTCCACCACGTCGACCGCGGTGATCGGCTCCAACGTGGCGACCAGAGCGCTGCCGGTCAGCGTCTTCCCCCGCTCGATATTCGCCTTCACCACGCTGGCGTCGAACTTGGTGCCGTCGTTGAAGGTGACGTCATCGCGCAGCTTCAGGGTGAGGCTGGACCCGTCCTTGGCGAACTCCCACGAAGTGGCCAGCATCGGCTGCACCTGGTAGTCGGAATCCATCTGGGTCAGCGAGTCGTAGATCAGGAACGTGAAGGTGTTCTGGCCGATGTTGTTCTGCAACGCCGGGTCGAGGATCGTCGAGGGCGACGGGGTGCCGACCGTGATCGTCGCGTTGCGGTCGTAGCTACTCGGGTCCGCCGCCGCGGAGGGACTACCGTCCGACTTCTCCTGGTCGGTCCCGCTGGAGCCGCACGCGGCAAGCGGGGTGATCAACAACGCGGAGACCAGCACCGCCGCGGCCGACCTCCATCTGCTGGTGGAAGTGAACATCTCAGATCTTGCCCTTCACTCGGCTGCGCTGAAGCGCAGGGGGACGGCCGCTCCTGGGACCCCAGAACCAGCGTCGTCGCGCAGCGGCGTACCCCCCGCTGGTGACGTGCATCACGAACTGAAGGTAGGAGGTTTCTGAAGCAGAGGCAAGGTTATTGAACAAATCTTTTAGGGGATTTTTTCGCTCTTCCCGCATGAAACCCTCATCAGTGGGCCCTTCGTTCCTTGCAATGTTCCAGAGGTATATCCTCGGGCGGCTCTTCGAGGTCGCCCCCTGCGGGACGGGCCTTCCAGTGCGCTCCCGCACCACCGAAATGATCGCGATGGTTGCGGTGCCCCCGCGTCGCTGCCACGATTCAGAGGCGGGCCGTCCGATCATCGAGGTCTGTCCTACGTCCGGGAGATGTCCTCTCGGTTCCGTCCGAAAGGGATCTCCTGTGGCTTCGCCTGCCCACCAGACCAGCCGAAACCGACTCTCCTTGAGATCCATCCCGATGCGGGGCATGGCCAAGCGCGGTGCCATCGCGCTGGTCGCCACAGCGATGGCGGCGTCCGGGCTGCTCGCCCCGACCGCACAGGCCGCCGAGGTTCCGGTGACCCACCGCGACACCTATGCCGGAGACACCGGTCAGCCACTCAGCATCGGCGCCCCGGGAGTCCTCGCCAACGATTCGGGATTCGGCCCCGGATACCGGGTGATCCTGCTGGACGATGGGCTGAGCATCAGCGAGCACGCGACCCTGGACCTTCGCGACAACGGGTCGTTCACATTCGATCCGAACGACGCCACGGCCTCCGGCGAGAGCAGTTTCTTCTACTGCATCGCCGCAACGGGGTCGGATAGTTGCGTGTCCAACCGCTCGATGGTGCAACTGTTCCTCGGCGAGGCATACGTGGCCGATCACCAATACTCCGTGGCCGCCGGTGGGTCCCTCACCGTGTCCGCACCCGGCCTCCTGATGGGATCGAGGAACCCGGGACCGGACGATGAGCTGTACCTGAAGGCTCAGGCAGACCACGGCGTGGCCGTCGTCCAACGCGATGGCGCGTTCGTCTACACACCGGAGGCAGGATTCAGCGGCACCGATACGTTCAAGTACTGCTGGTCGACGCCCGAGCTCATGCCGAGCTGTTCGGGCTACTGGGGCATCGCGACCATCACGGTCACGGCCGCGCCGGCGGATGTCACGACGACCACTACCCTGACCGGGGCGGGCACCCGTTTCTACGGCGAACCCGTCAACCTCACGGCCACCGTCACCCCGTCGAACAGCGGCGGTACCGTCAGATTCGCCGAGGCGGGCACCGCTCTTCCAGGGTGCGCGGCCGTCCCGGTCACGGGAGCCACGGCGATCTGTACGCCGAGCACACCACTCGTACCGGACAACTATTCGATCACCGCCGGCTATTCAGGATCGACCGGTGCGCTGCCGTCCACCAGCGCACCGGTGACCGTGATCGTGACCCCGGCTCCGACGGCCGTGGCCTACACCGGAGACACCTCGGGCACGATCGGGTCGCCGATGGAGGTGTCGGCGCGGCTGACGAACGCCGCTCCCGCGGCCACCGGGGCGGTGGCCGGTAGGTCGGTGCGCTTCGGCATGACCGACGGGCTGAGGTGTACGGCCGTCACGGATTCCGCGGGCATCGCGACCTGCACCCTGACCCCCAACCGCAGTGGATCGCTAGCCGTGACGGCGCTGTTCCCCGGCGATACCCACTACCTGACCACGCAGATCGATGGCGTCACCACGGTCACCGGGCGAGCCAGTTCCACCACCGTGGCCGCGACTCCGAACCCTGTTCCGTGGGGCGAAGATGTCACCCTGAGCGCGACGGTGCCCGCCAGCGCGACCGGAACCGTCGCCTTCGCGGCCGCCGGAGCGGGGATCCCCGGCTGCGCGGCCGTACCGGTGGCGGCCGGCAGCGCCCGCTGCGTCACATCCGCTCTCGACGTCGGATCCCAGCAGGTCACCGCCGACTATTCGGGCGATGCCGAATTCGCCGGCTCCGACGGATCCACCACCGTCCAGGTGCAGCAGCGCGCCGTCACCATCGCCTACACCGGGCCGACAACGGGGACCGTCGGCAACACGCTCGCCCTGAACGCGAGAGTCACCGATGTGCTCTCCGGCGAACCGGTTGCCGGACTGCGGCTGGACCTCTCGTTCCAGGGACTCGCCTGCGGCGCCACCACCGACTCCTCCGGCGTGACCGGTTGCAACGTCTTCCTGCGACGGGCGGGCACCTCCGACGCGGAGGTGACCTTCTCCGGCGACACGCACTACACCCCGACCGACGGCAGCGGTGAGGTGACGATCGACAAGGCCGGTACTACCACCACGGCCACGGTCGATGTGAGCGATCCGGACTTCGCTGCCCCGATTACCGTCACGGCCGACGTTCAGCCGACCGATGGTGGCACTGTCACCTTCAACGACGGCGGCGTGCCCATCGCGGACTGCGCCTCGGTCCCGTTGGTCGCCGCCGGCGGCCAGTCCCAGCCCTGGACGGCCACCTGCACCACCGCGACCTTGACCGCCGGCCCCCACTCGCTGGACGTGATCTACTCCGGCACCGACAACTACCTCGGCTCCGAAGGGTCGACGGCCCTGACCGTGAGCCCCGCGCCGAGCGCACTCGCCTACACCGGAGAGACGTCTGGGACTGTGGGTGGTTCACTGCTGGCCTCCGCTGCCCTGACCACCACGGCCGGGCCGGATCCGCTGCCGGTCGCCGGTCAGAGTCTCGAGTTCAGCTGGGGCGACCGGACCTGCACCGCCGCGACCGGTCATGATGGCACAGCCTCGTGCCGGCTGCCGATCACGAGCGTCGCGCAGGCCGGTGAGCTGAGGGCGACGTTCGTCGGCACCATCGACTACGCCGAAGCGCATGCGACCACGACGGTCTCGGTCGATCCGGCCGGAGCCAGCATCGGATACCTCGGCAAGACCAAGGCCACCGTCGGCACGCCGTTGACTGTCGGCGCAGGGCTCTCCGTGACTCCTCAGCCGGTGCTCACTCGGGCCCACGATGGGCTCAACCGAATCGGGCTCCTCCGCACTGACGCGCCGGACCTGGCTGGTCTGCGACTCCGGTTCACCCTTGGCTCGGAACAGTGTGAGGGAGCCACCGATGCCGACGGCGTCGCGAGCTGCTCACTGACGCCGACAGCCGCCGGCGACCCGGCTGAGCTGACCATCGACTTCGCCGGCACCGCGGACCTGAACGCTGCTCGGCTGGCGACGTCGATCACGGTGACAGCCGCACCGGTGCCCCCGACGACACCATCCAAGGACGATCCGACCGGAGACGATCCGACCAGCACCACGCCGACCGGCACCACATCGCCGAGCGCCGCGCTGCCGAGCGCAACCGGGCTTCCGGCCACCGGCATGGGCGTCGGTGGCGGGTTCGCGGCCCTCGGCTTGCTGCTACTGGGCATCGGCACGGTACTGCTCGCCGGACGCCGCCGGGTCGGGCGTCACCTGTACTGATCTAGTGTCTGGGGAGCGGACCAGCCGTCCCGGTCTGCCGAATCGATTCGACCCCGCGTTTGCGGGCGTTGGTCGATCCAGGCCGACGACAACAAACGGATGCCGAGGCGGAGGTCTGGACGGCCACTCTCAGCGCACCTTGACCGGCTTACTGACCGCGTTCCTCTTACCGGCAAGGCCAGACTTTCGGACGGTGACGCGGACCGAGATCCTCTTGCCCTTGTCGCCTCGGCGGACCACGTACTTCTTCTTGGCGCCCGCTTTGCCTTTGATCACCTTGCCGTTGCGCAGCCACCGGTATTGATGGACCGTCGGGGTTCTCGTCCAGGTGCCCTTGGTGGCCACAAGCGTGCGCCCGACTCGGGCCTTGCCCTTGATCCTGGGGCGCTTCTTCAGTTTCAACGACTGAGTGACCGCGGGTCTCGTCTTCTCCGGGGTGACATTGAAGGCCGCCGCGGACCAGGCTGGGTGCGTCGCGTTGGCGAGCAGTCGCTTCTGCTTCATGCCCGCGCAACCCGGGCTCAGTTGCAGGTCCCAGCCCACCCACACTTCGGTACCGCTCTCTTGCCACAACAGCGTCGAGGAGTCGGGCGCGAAGTTCGGATGTGACAGCGGTTGCGCATCGCTGGGCGACAGCCCACATACTGGCGAGGGCAGCGGCGGCGCTGGCGGCATGGGCGCGTTGACGGGATCGCCATTGACCTCGGTCACGATGAGTCCGCCGGAGTAGTTCATCCAGACGAGCAGTCTTCCGTCCCTCGAGACCTGTGGGCGTTGCGGAAAGTCGATGGACTCGCCGGTGACGTCTGCGCCCTCGAACCAGTCCACCCCCAACTGCAGATCGCTCCCGAGCTGGTAGAGGCGCATGATGCTGCCGCCCAGAACGCCCCGAGAGTTGCCGAGCCAGGAAAAGTGGTCGTAGAGCACGATGCCGTACTTGGTGATCGGCGACAGCCCGGTGGTGTCGGTGAATCCGGTGCGCGTGTCTGCCCACGACCCAGCGGTCGCGTATCTGACCTCGCGATACGCAATCTTCGAACCATCCGGAGAGATCTCGGCCTCGATCGGACCGGTCACGGCATAGGACCCCGCGCCGTTGTTGAGGAAGAGGTTGCCCTTCGGGACCGCGATCCGACGAATGAGCGTGCCGTTCTGCTTGAACAAGACGATGTCGTTGCCGCGGACGGTGGCGATCACGCCGGTATTCGACATGGAGGGGTTCTCGTAGGGCTTCGCCGAGGTGCCGTCGCGGGTCACCTGCGTGGCCGAAGAGCCGTTCCCCCGCGCCACCCAGATGTTGTGGCCGCGAATGAACACGATGCTGCCCATGCTTGAGGGAGCACTGGCCGCCTCGGCCTTCGCCAGTGGCCCGGTGACGGATGCGGCCAGAAGCCCGCCGCCAACGAGCACGCCTGCCAGCGCGAAGGCCAGAAGTCGACGGGGAGAACGGCGGCCACGCATCGGCGTTGACGTACCTAACAGCGTCCGAGGCCCGTCATTAGAGTCCCTACTCGCTCGGAGCGGCCACGGACTGGGCACTCGACACTGGGGACCCAAGAGAAGACTCAAGGCGAGTACTGAGGCCCACGTCTTTGGCGGGCCCTGCACTTGTGGACGCTGGCGAGCAGTGGCTCGCCCCGCCACGAGGACACCTATCAGCAACGTGTACAGCGCGCGCCGGGCGCGACGAGACCAATCCATGGAGTAGCACTTTCCTCGACATCTGGTCGAAGAATCGTCCACAGGGCCGCTGACAGAGCACTGACAAACGCTCGCCATGGGGATCGGGCGGCTGGAATCCGGGCGTTGACGTCCGTCGCCAAGGGCCAGCCCGCCCCTCAGAACCGAAGAGCCTCGCCTTGTCTCTCTTCGTTACGCCATCGGACCAGAGCACCGGCTGCTACTCTCTGCGAGAACCCCGCAAGCAACCTTGGACTTATGGTTGCGCCATACCCCCCTGGGGTTACCCGTGAGTGACACACACATTGTCGCCCTCGCGAGAAAAGCCACGAGGGACGACGTCGTGTCGGGGGCCCGCGACCTGGTTGAGGCAGCTTCGACGGTTCTGTCGATCTCGACTTGTCGGCCCTTTCGGACGTCGACGCGACGTGGGGCGCGGTGCTATCGAACGTGCTGGTCAGCCTTCGCGATGCCCGCAACCTGATGGTTCACATGCCGTCCGCTCCGAGGGCACGCACGCAACTGGCGCGTTCTGGCATGTACTTCGCCCTGGCTCGACATCCGGGTTTTGACTGGCAACAAGATCTTCACGGTTGGAATAGCCACTTGGCTCGTTGGCGACGCGACTGGCGACCTGCGGACCTTCAGGATCCCCTGTTCGACCTGGCTGGCGAGTGGATCGCTAGGGAGGACCCGAACCCGTTCGACGACCAGTTGGTTGCGTTCCTGAACCGTGACCGCACGCCTCGTGAGGATGCACCGAACGATCAGGCGGCTGTCGTCTACCCCTGGCTCCGGGACTTGATGCGGCATGAGGGCGAGGTCGATCCTTCGGAGGAGTTCGACCTGCACCGAAAGATCAGCCTGGTCACTTGGGAGTTGCTCGACAACATCCGTGAGCACGCACATCTATCGCGAACTGGTCAGTCCTCGCTGGCAACGTTCGCAACCAAGGGGCAGCCGAACTATCTCAACGTGTATGTCATGGATACCGGTGTCGGCATCCCTGCATCGTTGCGCTCACGGCTAGGCGACGATGCTGGGAGCGACACAGACTTGGTCGCCGCCGCTCTGAACGGTGAACTTGCTTTGCGAGGGCCGAGCGGAGCAGTGCGCCATCAAGTCGGCCCGGCTGCTGACCCGGAACCAACGTGGTCATCCGTCCCGGACCGCCTGAGGTCGCGAAGAACGGACGCTGTTCCCACCGTCGCGACGCCCAGGCGTGAGGCCCGGCGTCAGGCGTTCACCGCCTGCCGAGGTTCGGGGGCCGAGGGGGCGGCCGGTCGCTGATTCCATCGCTCGACGACCTCTCGCTCCGTGCCACCGGGTGACGCATGCGCGTCGACGTTGCGTTGAGTGTGCCACTTGGCTTCCAGCAGGCGTTGGGCCGCGCCGCGAACCCCACCAGCGGCTTCCTGCCCGAGCCAGGAAGCCGCTGGAGTCCGAGATTGGGTCGTGCTCCGACCGAGGGTGCCGGTCAGTTGTCGCCCGCGAAGACCGTCTTCTCGTTGCCCTCGCCCTCAGCCAGGGCTACGACGACACCACCTTGCGACAACACGTTGGCCTCACCGCTGTGATACTCCGGCCGACACACACCATCGGAGTAGGTGACCTCCTTGAGGGCGGCCGCCACCTTCTTCGGATCGGTCGAATCGGCGGCCTCGATGGCCGCCTTCGCGAAGTGGACGAGGTCGTAGGTCAGGGCGTCATTCGGGTGCGGGGGACGGCCGAACCGCTCCTCGTACTTGGCCGCCCATTCCTTGCTGTCTCCCGCCGGGTTGCAGGTCTGCGACCCGTAGAGATCCTTGAGCAACGGGGCGTCCACGAGACCGCTGTTCCCGACGATGCTCGTGGCCTGGTTCCCGATGGTCGGAATGTCGCTCATGCCGTTCTGCTTGAACTGCTGCAACTGGACGGCGATCTGGTTGGGGTAGCCCCAGTTGACGACCGCGTCGACCTTGGCCTTCTTCATGGCCAGGACCTGCTCGGTCAGATCGGTCGCGGTGGCTGAGTAGGAACGCTCCTGGACAACCTCGGCGCCGTACTCGGTCACGGCCTTCTTCAGCGTCTCCGTGACTCGGTGTCCCATGTCCAAGTCTGGGTACAGGAGTCCGATCCGCTTGGCTCCCAGGTCCTCGACCAGGTACTTGGCCGCGTTCTCCGGCAATAGCCCGTGGGTGTCGGAGCCGTACGCCTGGAAGAGGCTGCCGCCTCCTGCCGAGATCTCGTCCGCCGTGAGATTTCCCGCGCTGATGTCGATCAGCGGGGCTCCCGCGCGGGCGATCTGCGGGAGCGAGGCTCGCACCATCGAACTTGCCGGCATGCCCAGCATGACGGTCGGCGACTGGCCTGCGGCCTTCTGGATCGCCTGGATCGCCTTCTGCGGGTCGACGGGGGACGAAGGGATGCGGTCGCTGATCACCTTCTGTCCGTTGATGCCACCGCTCGCGTTGATGTCGTCGATCGCCATCGTGAACCCGTTGGCGAACTCGTCATTCGCGAGCGGGCTCTCACCGGCGGTCTCCGCAAGGAGAATGATCTTCGCCTGGCCGTCTCCGCCCTCTGAACTCCCACCGGAACTGCAGGCAGCGAGACCGACAGCCGACAGCAGCCCTACGACCGCGAGCACTCTCGTCCTTCGTGCTCGATGAATCGTGACACTCATCATCTCATCTCCTCAATCTGATCTGGTGAAGCATGTTCAGAACCTTCTTCATCGTCCGAAGAAGAAATCCCCAGGTACGCGTCGATCAGGTCTCGACGCTGGGAGAGTTCGGCAGCCGACGCATCGAGCACCACTTTTCCGGTGTTCAGCACGTAGCCGTGGTGACAGAAGTCGAGCGCCAGATTGGTGTTCTGCTCGACCACGAGGACGGTGGTGCTGGCCTCGATCTGACGAAGTGCCGAGAAGACGGTGTCGACCACCACCGGAGCAAGCCCCAGCGAGGGCTCGTCCAACATGAGCAGTTGGGGTGCCCCCAGGAGCGCGCGGCCCACCGCGAGCATCTGCTGCTCACCACCCGACAGTGCCCAGCCGGACCTCTTGGCCATCGTGCCTAGTTGTGGGAACAGGTCGTACACGTCGCTCAGCGAGTACTCACCAACAGAGCGTCGCCCGCGGGCCGCGGTCCCCAGCATCAGGTTCTCCTCGACACTGAGCGTCGGGAAGACACGGCGCCCTTCGGGCACGTGTATCAGGCCCCGGCGCGCGATCTCGTCCGCAGACCGACCGGTGATGTCCTCGCCCAGGAAGCGGATCCGGCCGCTGTATCGGACGAGCCCGCTGATCGCTCTGAGCACCGAACTCTTGCCGGCACCGTTCGCGCCGAGGAGGGTGACATGTCGTCCCTCCTCGAGATGCATGTGGAAGTCGTCCACGGCAACGGTCGTTTCGAAGACGACGCGAAGATCCTCGATCTCAAGCATGTGCCCGCCCCAGATAGGATTCGACGACGTGCGGGTGGCTCCATACCGTCTCAGGGACGCCTTCGGCGATCTTCTGTCCCTGGCGCATCGCCATCGCACGGTCGCAGATGTGGTTGATGAAATCGACCTTGTGATCAACGATCACGACGATCACGCCGGACTCGGCCACGCCCTTGAGGATGACGCTCAGTTCCCTCGTCTCCACCTCGTTGAGGCCGGCGCTCGGCTCATCGAGCATGATCACCAGCGGATCAGCGGCCAGCGCCCGCGCCAGATCGACCAGGCGTCGCTGCCCGTAGGTGAGGTGGCGGCCGAGGACCAAGGCGGCGTCACGCAGCCCGACCGTGGCAAGCGCAGACAGTGCGGTCTCGAAACGAGCCTGTTCCAAGGCCACCATGCGCCGACGCAGGACCAGCGCACCGAGCAGACCCGAGCAGCGCCGGTCGGCGGTCGAGAGCAACACGTTCTCGAGAGCGCTCAGGTCTTCGACTTCCTGGGGCGCTTGGAACAGGCGTAACACTCGGTTCCGGCGAACGGTTCCCGGCCGACGAAGGTCGATCTCATCGTCTCCGAGTCGTGCGCGACCCTGACCGTCGAGGAGGCCGGTCAGTACGTTCAGGAGGGTCGTCTTCCCGCAGCCGTTGGGCCCGATGATCCCGAAGATCTCCCCCGGCGCGACCGAGAAGCTCACGCCGTCGACCGCCCGGTTGCCTCCGAAGCTCATCGAGATGTCCTCGACGACCAGCGAACCAGTCCCACTCATGACCCGTACCGCCCTTGCTTCACACGTGCCGCGAATCTGCGCACCAGGTCCCCAGACACACGGAGCATTCCGATCAGGCCGTCGGGGAATCGCACGATGATGATCACGATGAGAGCTCCGATGAACACGTCCTGATAGCCGCTCAGGAACACGAGCTTGGCGGGTGCCCAGACGTAGAAGGCCGCTCCGATCACCGAGCCCCACATCGAGGAGGTGCCGCCGAACAGGACCATGATGAAGATGCCGATTCCGAGGTCGAGCCCGAAGCCCTGGATGGACATGAATCCCTGCCAGTGCGCGTACACCGCACCGGCCAGAGCCGCGAGGACCGACCCGAACACGAAGACGCTCAGGCGGAGCACCAACACCGGCACACCCAACGACTCGGCGACCTGCTCATTGGTCTCGGTCGCCGCCAACTCTCGCCTGACTGGCGAGCGCTCAAGCGCGGCCGCAGCCAGAAGTGAGAGCACCGCGACACCGAGGATGAGCCAGAACACCTCCGAGTCCAACAGGAGTGTCTTGCCACCGACCTCCGGTGGAGTCACGCCGATCCGGGTGCCGTCGAGCCCGCCCACGGTCTCCCAGTTCCGCAGGATGATGGTCCCGACCTCGGCAAGGGACAGGGTGGCGATCGCGAAGTAGAAGCCGTTGACCTTGCGCATCACCAGCGCGAACAGCAGCGCGACCACCGCAGTGACTCCCATGCCCGCCAAGACGCTCAGTACGAACGGGAGATGGGTGGAGAAGTAGGCCGAGGCGAACCCACCCATCATGGCCATGAATGCCTGGGACAGGGCGAACTGACCCGCAACGGCAAAGATGAAGTAGAAGCCGACCGCGATCACGGAGTACAGGAGCCACAGGTTGACCAGGCCGAGGTCGAAGGGCGACAGTCCCAAGGCAGGGACGAGGACAGCGACAATCACGCCGAAGACAAGAACCGTACGGAACTGGTGTCTCACGTAGACGGCCGGCGCATCCGCCGACGTCTTCCTGAGCGTTCCGACTACACGACGCAAGGGCGAGGCGAGCTCAGAGTCGGGCATTGGCACTCCTCGTGAACAGGCCCTGCGGTCGAACGGCGAGTACGACGATCAGGAGCAGGAACGGATAGATCTCTGCGTACTCTCTGAGGAAGTAGCCCCCCAGGGTCTGCTGGACGAGCCCGAGCACCAGGCCAGCAACCACGACACCTCCGAGACTTCCGAATCCGGCCAGGATCGCTGCGGCGAAGGAGCCGAGCATGATGGAGAAACCGAAGGTCTGGGTCACCGGCGCCAACGGCGCAACCAGGACTCCTGCCAGCGCGGCCAGGATCGTCGAGACAGCGAACGCGAGCATCGACATGCCTCGGACGCGAATCCCGACCAGTTGCGCCATGTCGCTGTCGCTCGCCAGCGCACGGACCATCCGCCCCAACTGCGTGCGTTCGAAGACCCACAGGAGCAGTGCGACGACCAGGATCGACACGACGATGATGAGCACGCGCTGACGGGAGATCACGAACTCTCCGAAGGAGATGGTCCCGTCACTGATCGGGCTCGAGACCGGGATCGGCGTGGTTCCGAACCACACACCCAGCAGGGCCCGCAGCGCCAGAGCTACGCCGAGGGTGCTGATGATGACGCTCAGGTGGGAACGCTTCCTCAGCGGCGCGTACGCGATGCGCTCGACAACCACCCCCGCCAAGCCGGCGACCACGAGAGCCACCACGATGGCGAGCAGAGGCGACAGGTGCAGGGACATCACGCCCCAGGAGCACAGATAGGCACCCAGCGTCATCAGATCGCCCTGGGCGAAGTTGATCACGCCCGTCGCCTTGTACAGGACCAGGAATCCCAACGCGCCGAGCGCATAGATCATGCCCATGGCGATCCCGCTGGCGAACAGGTTCAGGAAGGTACTCACTGGACGCCTCCGTCAGGAGTGTCACGAAGGACGTCGAAGTCGCTCAGGTTCGGTTCGGCGAGGAGGGAATAGAAGTGCTCTCCGGTGAAAGGCACCTGGACCTGGAGTCGGCCGTGGTCGTTGACGTAGTAGTTCTTCTTCAGCGCCGAGTCCTGGAGCATGTAGACCATGCGGGCGGCCTCTTTGTCGATGAGGTCGTTGTAGCTCTCGAACACGTCCTTCCTCACCGACATGGCGCGGTGACCCGCCTCGATCATGTCCACTAGGGCCTGGGCGATGTAGCGCGTCCAGATCTCGTACCAACCGGGCTGCCCGGTAGCGCTCGCCACCGGCTGTGAGTTGGGGCCGTAGAGCATGAAAAGGTTCGGGAAGTCCGGCACGGTCATACCCAGGTATGCCTTCGCACCCTCGTCGCGCCACGCCTCTTCCAGGCTGGCGCCGTTCGAGCCGTAGTAGGCGGTGGGCCACAGGTAACGCTGGGTGTCGAAGCCGACTGCGGTGACGACGACGTCGATCTCGCGGTAGCGACCATCGGTCAGGTGGATGCCGTGGTTGTCGAAACGCTCCACGCTCCCGGGGATGAGCTCGACATTGTCGCGGGTGAGCGAGGAGTACCAGCCGTTGTCGACCACCGGTCGCCGCGTCATCGGCGGATAGTCCGGGGTGAGCTGGGCGATGAGTTCCTCGTCGTGGCCAACCTGGGTCGCCAAGTAGTCCTTGAGGACGGCACGCAGGGCATCGTTACGCTCGTTGACCAGACCGCCCTGATCGATCCATTCGTCATCGATCAGCAACAGCTTGTACAGCTCGCAGTTGCCCATCCCGGTGACGTACTTGTTCCACTCCCAGTAGAAGGGCATGGTGCGCAGCAACCACTGGAGTTCGGGCTGCACCGGATCGCCGTATCCCGGGCGCGGCATGATCCACTGCGGCGTGCGCTGGCACACCACCACCGACTCGGCAACCGCTGCGATGCTGGAGAGCAGTTGCACCCCCGTCGAGCCGTTGCCGATCACCGCGACCTTCTTGCCGGCGTATTCCAGGGATTCCGACCACCGCGTGGTGTGCGCCACCTGGCCCTCGAACGAGTCCATGCCGGGAACGTCAAGTGAACGCGGTGTCGCGAAGACACCGGTTGCCGTCACGACCGCGGATGCCTGGTGTTCAACCGTCTCCCCGTCGGCGGTCGTGAGAGTCAACCGCCACAGCTGGTCCGCATCATCGAACCGAGCCTCCCTCACGTCGTGGCCGAACCGCAGGTGGTCCCAGACCCCCCACGTGCGGGCCACGTGCTCGAGGTATCCGCGCACCTCGCCCTGTCGAGCGAAGTACTCGGTCCAGGGATAGTGCTTCTCGAACCCGAATTGGTAGGACGCACTCGGGGTGTCGACGCGAGCGTCCGGATAGGTGTTGATGCTCCACACGCCGCCGACCTCGTGACGGCGCTCGAACAGCACGTACGGGATCTCGAGCCGCTCCAACTGAATCGCCATCGCCACACCGGCGAACCCACCACCGATGATCGCGACCGAGAAGCCCTCGGGCACCTGGTTGGCTCCGTTCCAGTTCGCCTCGAACTGGAACTCCGCGAAGTCTGGGAGCCACCGACGCATGTCGAGTTCCGAAGGCGCGATCTGTCGTGCTTCGGCCATCTGCACGAGCTCCTCGCGCTCCGCGACCGAGACATCGCGAGGAACGGGGCCGCCCTTGCCCTCCTCGGGCAGCGACGTCAGGAACTCCACGGCCTTTCGGCGGATCAGGTCGGCGTCGGTGGCGCTGATCTCCACGACCTCCGAGCCGCCCCGCAACAGCCGCTGTGCCGCGACGGCACCGATCTCGGGGTCACGCGTGGCCTGGAACAGCGCCATCCGCAAGGCATTGATGTTGGCAAAGCAAACGGCCCGCTCAACGTAGTTGGGGTCCGGCATGACTGGCTCCATATCTAGCGCGAATGGCTGATGCGGCCTGTAGCGGCTGCGAAGTGGGTGGCGATGGTCTGGTCGTGGCGGGCATCCTCGAGTGCGAACTGCCAGGCCTTGGCCGCCTTGGTGAACTGGTGGACGTGGGACTCGAGCATGAAGCCGATGCCGGCATGCACCTCGTGGGCTGAATGGACCATCACCTGGGCGCTGCGTGCGGCCTGCCGAGCCATGAGGGCCACGTGCACCGCAGGGTCGAGACCCTCGTCGATCTCTCTAGCCGCATTCCTGACCAGCACCGATACGAGATGGACACTGATCGCGATGTCGGTGCACAAGTACTGCACCGCCTGAAACCGCCCGATCGGCCCGCCGAACTGATGCCGCTCATTGGCGTAGCGAACGGTGATCTCTTGCAGTTTGGTGCCGGCTCCGTAGACCTGAGCCGCGAGCAGGACCGCGGCGCGCTGCTGGGCTTGCGTCACCGCGCCGTCCGCAGCCGGGCCGCGGCTCAGCACATCGCCCTCGGCGACCAGCGCGTCGTCGAAGCTGACGGCGAACAGTGGTTCGCCGCCGAGGTTCGGCATCTCCTCGACCTCGACTTCTGCGGCATCGACCAGTACGAGCGCGCTCTGGTTGCCGTCGCGGGCGAGGACCAGGAAGCCCTGCGCCTGGTCGGCGTAGGCGACAGCCAGAGCCGTGCCGTTTACGACGTTGCCGTGCAACACCACCGGCGCGTTAGCCCACCGCGGATCGGTCAGCACCGGCAGCACCGAAAGCCTGCCCTCGCCAACCGCACCGGCCACCTCGGTTGCGCGCGGTGTGCCGATCAGCAGGGCGATGTCGCGAGTCATGATCAACGGCAACAGTGGGCTCTGGCTCAACGACCGGCCCATCTCGACGAAGAGAGCCGCGACGCTCCGCAGGTCTGCCGACATCTCCGAGTCTCCGACGGGGTCGCCCAGCTGCAGCCAGTCGAGCTCTGCCAGCTGACGCACCTTGTCTGCATAGGAGACCGGCTGGGCATCGTCAGCCAACGGCGAGTCCTTGGCGAACACCGACCGTGCCACCTCAGCGAGAACCTCGAAGTCCTCACCCCACGTCACATCCACTGGTTCTCCTTCATCGGGGCAACCCCAACCCACGGGTCGCGAGCAACATCCTCTTCAGCTGCGGGGTTCCGCCGGCGTGGTTGGCGAACGACTGCCGATACCAAGCCTCGGGAGCGCCACCGAGTGGCGCCCACCGTGAACCCGACGTCAATTGAGACCGCGGTCCGAGCACCCGATCGAAGACCTGCGCGAACAGCGGCTCGTACTCCTTGGCGACGACCTGCTGAACCGCGCCCGCGTCGGACTGGGTCCGGCCGGCGGCGTTGTTGCCGACGACTTCGTAGGCCAACAGCCGCTGCGCTTGGACCATCGATGCGAGCTCGGCTAGACCCGACACGACGTCGCGATCCTCCGCCGCCCCCGGCACCGTGCCCAGGTGCTCGATCAGGTCCTCTAGCCGCTTCTCCTGCATGGCATAGATCGGCTCGATGGTGCCCGAGGCGTAGAAGGCCCGCATCAGGTAGTTCCACCCCTGACCCTCGTCGCCGATGAGTGCACTGGCTGGCACCCGCACGTTGTCGAGATAGGTGCTCGACTGAACACCACCACCGAAGTTGCGCATCGGGTGAACCGTCACTCCGGGGCTCTTCAGGTCGACCACGAAGATGCTCACCGCGGGCCGGGAATCAGCCCCCGTGTCGGTGCGGGCAGCGACATAGAGCACGTCGGACATCGGCCCCCACGACGTGAATGCCTTCTGCCCAGTGATGATCCAGTCGTCACCCTCACGCACCGCCTTGGTGCGCAGCGAGCCCAGGTCCGACCCGGCCTCGGGTTCGGTGAGGCCCTCGGCCCACAACGTCTGCATCGTGGCGATCTTGGGAAGCAGTGTCTGCTTCTGCTCCTCGGTACCTCCGGCCAGGATCGTCCCCGCTGCCAGAAAGGTGCCGACCGAGTTGATCATCGGCGCGTCGACCCGCCCCATCTCCTCGAGCAGGATCTGGTTCTCGATCGCCGAGCGGCCCGCACCGCCGTACTCGACGGGCCAGGTCAAGCCGACCCAACCCCTGTCAGCAACCTTGCGGCTGAACTCCACCGCCCAGGTCCACTGCTCTGCGTCGTCGTCGAACTCCGGGTTGAATGCACGACCCGGCTGCGACAACTCTGTAGCGAGGAACTCGCGTACCTCGCTACGCCACGCTTCGTGCTCCGGAGCAAGCATCGGCCTCATCAGGGGACCATGCCCGTTGCATCCGTGCCCGCCAGTTGCTCGTGCTCAGCATGACCAGCGTGGCCCTCGGGGTAGAACCGTCGCGCCCACTGACGGACGTCGCGGAAGCCCTCGGCCTCAGCCGTCGCCAACCCGGGAGGCTCCGTGTACCTCTGGTGCTCCCAGATGGCCAGGTCGGCCTTCAGCTGGCTGATCGCACTCCGCTGCCGCTTGGCCAACATCGTGTCGTCGTCGTCCTTGCTCGCCCAGGCCGAGAACCGCACGACGGCGGTGTCGTCGTCGATCGGCGTCACCGCGGTCAGGCTGCACACGTCCCCGACTCCCCACGCATAGGAGTAGGACAGTCCGATCCCCCGCACGCAGGCCTCGACGCCGCCCTCGACCACTGCGAAGCTACCGTCGGCGAGCTTGCGCTTGAAGTTCAGACCGAGCACCGCGCGGAACTCGTGCTCGCCGAAGTCGCGGCTGCGCACCACCGGTATCTCATCGGCGCGATGCACGTACTTGAAGTGCGCGAAGTCGACACCGTTCTCGATCACGAACTGCGGGTGTACCGACAGGTCGCCCTGCGAGAAGGTTCCGTCCGGGTACGCCGGGTGGTAGTCACTCGCTGGGCGCGAGTCCTCGAACATGTCGAACACACTCGTCACCGGATACTCAGGGGCAGCCCCGTTGACCTCGTGCCACAGGTACATGACGCCGTCCCGTTCGTCGGCAGCCCAGGAACGGATCCGCCTCGCCCGATTCACCTTTTCCTGGTAGGGGATGCAGGTGTTCTTGCCGTTGGGACCCCAACGCCAACCGTGGAACGGGCACTGGAGGTCGCGCCCGTGGACCGATCCGCCGAACGCTAGGTTCGCGCCCAGGTGCTCGCAGTAGGCGTCGAGTACGACGAGTTCACCATCATCGGTTCGATAGGCCACCAGGTCCTGACCGAAGTACCGCATCGGCTTGACGTCACCGACACCGATCTCCTCGGACCAACCGATCTGAAACCACCCAGTGGGCCTCATGGACAGAGCCATTGACGGCACAACTTCCTCCTGAAAGACCAGGGGCGCCGAAGACATCGGCGCCGCATCCGAAGCTCGCCACCAGCGGGGGGCTGGGCCTCGGCTTCAACGTGACACACACCACTGTAGCCAATGGCTACAGTGGCGTCAATGAATCGTCGGGACCCGCAATTTCTGGCATGGAAAGTGCTCGCTGCGCCCTGTCAGAGTCCCCGCAGAGCGGGGCGTTCGACGGCATGAGGGCGGGTGGTCGAGGGCACCACGTACCCAACGACGACGCAGGAGTTAGGGCGTCCCAGCAGGACGCGGGCTCCCTCAGCCCGAATCCAGGCTCAGTTGACGGAAGGTGAACGTCCGCCGTCGACGCGCAGGTTGGCACCATTGACGAAGTCAGCCAGGGGACTCGCCAGGTACGCGACTGCCGCAGCAATGTCCTCGACCATGCCGACTCGTGGCACGGTCTGCGGCACGATGGTCTCGAGCACCCAGGTCTCGGTGCGCTCGCGCTGACCTTCCCACCCCTTGCTACGCGCCATCTCGTCCAACCATGCATCCAACGCCGGTGTACGGATCATGCCGGGACTCACCGTGTTGGCCGTGACGCCGGTTCCCGCGAATGCCTTCGACACGCTCACGGTCAGATTCACGATGGCTGCCTTCGACGCCGCGTAGTGCGCCACGCCCGGATTGGGCGAGTTGGCCGCCGAGCTGGCTACTTGAATCAGCCGGCCCCACCCGCGTTCCGCCATCTGCGGCGCCAACAGCCGGATCAGTCGGACAGTGGCCACCGTATTCATCGAATAGGTGTTGAGCCAGTCATCAGAACTCGCCTCCAACCACAGGCTGGCCCCTCGCTCATTCGACGTCCCGCCAGCGTTGTTGACCAGGATGTCGACACCGCCCCATGCAGCGCACGCCGCCTCAGCGACCTCTTCGGCGCCCGCATCGATCGCCAGATCTCCGATCGCCACGCTTGCCTGTCCCCCGGAGCTCACGATCCTCTGAGCAACGGCGTCGGCCCTGGCGCGGTTGCGGCCCGCAACCACGACCGCGGCACCCTCGCGGGCGAGCCACACGGCGATCTCAGCACCAATTCCGGAACTGGCGCCGGCGACCAGCGCACGCTTTCCGCTCAACCGAAGGTCCATCACCACTCAGCCTTCCCATGCACGTCGTTGCGAAGAGTTGTTCTCAATGTCGTCGCGATCCTTTTGGGCCCAGGGCCGACAGGCCCAACTGGGACCCGATCAGGTCGATCTCCTGGAGACAGGCGTCCATGCTCACACCACGTGATTCGACCGAGACATGGGTGACCCCGGCTTCCTCCAACCGCGGCACGAGGTCGGCGAGAATGTGTGCTCGGCCCTCCGCCTCGCCGCGCAGCTGCGGGGTGAACAGCACCGCAAAGTCCGCGTCACGGCCGCGCTCCACACGGGCGGCCCGAAGTCCATCGATCTGCTCCCGCAGACCATCAAGAACCAGTTGCGGAGTACCGGTCACCGACGACATCGCAGATGTCTGCTCGAACGGCAGCCATCCGTCGCCCAGGTCGCGGACCCTCCGCTGGGCTGCCCGGCTGTTGCCACCGATCCACACGGGAGGCCCCGGGCGTTGCGCCGGTCGGGGCAACATGACGTTGCCGTGGGCCGGGAAGTGCGGTCCGTCGCGGTACACGCTCTCGCCGCGCCACGCCTCGCGCATGGCGATGATCGCTTCGTCGAACCGCACCCCTCGCCCGGCGAACTCCGCCCCGAGCGCGTCAAACTCGCCTGCCTCATAGCCAGCCCCCATGCCGACCACTACTCGCCCTCCGGACAGGACGTCGAGGGACGCGACGGACTTGGCCGCCAGAAACGGATTGCGATAGCCGGCTACGAGGATGAAGGTCATCAATCGGATCCGCTCAGTCGCCGCTGCCATGAACGACAGAGCCACGAACGGATCGAACGCGTGATGGCCCCCGTTGTCGACCCAGTTGGTACTGGGGAAGGGATGATCGGTGGCCGATATCGACTCGAACCCGCTCTGCTCGGCCACCAGGGCCATCTCGGCCAGATCCTTCTCGCCAATCCATACGTCCCACGCGCCTACGGCTCGCGCGGGGAACTGATAGTTGAACTTCATGTCGCCTTCCCCGGTTCTGCATCGACCACGACCACACGGTGAGAGAACAGCCATCTGCCATCGCGCCTGGTGAGGACATCGCGATAGGTCCCCCAATGGTCGACGCGCTCGCCCACGCAGACCAGGAAGTAGGCGGAAGAGCGCACGACATCGGTGCTCACCTCGTCGAACCTCAGGCTCGAGACGAAGTGTCTGACCTTCGGAGCCGGCGTGCCTTCGTCGGCGAAGGGCGAGTCGCCCAGCCGCCCTTGTCCGCCCGGAGGCCCCGACAAGGCGTCGATGATCTCCCGACGTCCGCGAGCCGTGAAGTAGCCGGCCGCCTCGAGGACCCCGTCAGGGGTGAAACAGTCCGCCAGTTCGGCCAGACGGCCCTTGTCTCCCGACCGGTTGTACGCCGCATACCGATCGCGGACGGACTCCCGGATGATCAGTTCGGCCAGATCCACGTCCGTGCCCATCCTCAGAACTCGATTTCGACGCTCGTCGACACCGGCCGCGACTGGCACCCGAGGATGTAGCCGTCCGCAATGTCTTCCTCATCGAGGACCTCTGACTTCTCCATCGAGACCTCCCCGCTGAGCAGGGTGCAGGCGCACGACCCGCACTCGCCGGACCGGCATGAATAGGGCACCTCGATCCCCTGCCGCAACATCTCGTCGACCAGCGTGCTGCGGCGCGGCCAGTCGAAGCGGAACGTTGTACCGCCCAGGCGGACCACGGCCTCTGCCGCTTCGTCAGGGGACTGGTCCCCCGCCCCGGACGCGTCGTCCGCATCGGAGGGGAGGGCGAACGGATCACCCGACAGCGAGCTGAAGACCTCGCGCCGGACCTGGGAGGCAGGAAAGCCGGCGCTGGCCAGGCCAGCCGCGACCGTGTCCATGAACGGGCCAGGCCCGCACATGAACACGAGGCCCCGCATCACGTCGCTCACGGTGTCTGCGACTCGCGACGGCGTCGGTCGCCCATGCTCGTCGTCGAACCACCAGGTCACCGTGAACCGTTGCGGGTACTCCTGTGCCAGGCGCGTCAACTCGTCGTGGAAGATTGTCGAGGCGGCGTCGGTATTCGCATAGAACAGGGCAACCTGGGCAGTGCCTTCGGCAAGGGCCTGCTTGATCATCGAGATGACCGGAGTGATCCCGCTGCCGCCGGCAAAGAAGGTGGCCCCGTCCTCGACGTCCTCGAGGAGGAACCTGCCCGCCGGTGGCAACACGGTCAGCCGGTCACCGGCCGAAACGTTGGTGCAGATCCAGTTGGAGGCATACCCGTCGCGGGTTCGCTTCACCGTGATCTTGAGACTCTCGTCGGTCGCGGGCGCGCTCGACAGGGAGTAGGCCCGACCCACCGCACCGACCTGGTCGCTGGGGATCCGCAGGGTCAGGAACTGGCCGGGCCGGTAGGCGAATTTCGGCTCTTGACCCGCCGGCACGGCCAGCACCAGCGAGTGCGCGTCCGGCGTCTCGCTGATCACGGCCGTGACCGTCAGTTCGACGCCGACGGCGAATTCTGCTTCGTCATGGGGCACTAGCTGACCCCCTCGGGCATGGCCGAGAACCTCTCCCGCAGCTCCTGCTTGCGGACCTTCAAGGTCGTCGTCCTCGGCAACTCGGGGACCACCTCGACCACCTCGGGGAACTTGTAGGGCGACAGACCGGATGCGGCGCACAGGTCCCGCAGTTCTTCGACCTCGGGCGAGCCAGTTCCCGGCAGTATCTCCAGGACGGCGCAGATCCTCTCGCCCCGCTGCCGATCGGGGAGCCCGATCACCGCGACTTCCTGAACCGAAGGATGCTGTGCCAGCACGTCCTCGATCTCCATCGGACTGATCGACTCGCCATTGCGGATGATGAGGTCCTTCGCCCGGCCGGTAAGAACCAGATGCCCATCAGGTCGTAGGTAACCGATGTCGCCGGTGGAGAACCACCCGTTCGCATCGTGGGGCCGGACCACCTCCCCGTCGACCAGGTAGTGCGTGAACAGCATCGGGCCGCGCACCCAGATCTCCCCCTGCTGGCCGGCACCGGTGAGCACCGTTCCGTCCTCACCGCGAGTCTCGACCTCGCAACCCAACACGGGCCTACCCTCCGTGTTCGCGAGGGCTTCGATGGCGTCACCGAAGCCGCCTTGCGCGATCATGGGACTCTCGGTCATCCCGTAGCCGTGCAGGACGTCGATGCCCATTTCGGCGCGGATCTCGTGGAACAGGTAGTCGGGCATCGGTGACCCGCCACCAGCAAGGGCACGCAGCGATGGGACTGGGATCGTGCCCGGATTCCGGCGATACTCCCGCAAGAACATGGAGTAGAGGCCCGTCCCTCCGCCCGAGATCGTTGCCTGCTCGCGCCGCAGCAGTGGCATGGCCGCGACAGGATCGAAGGTGTCCATCAGAACGGTCGGAACCCCGGTCGTCAGAGCGGTGATCAGCATGTCCGGGCCGCCGATGTGGGCGTACGGGAACAGGATCGTCATGACGTCGGACGATGTCGCGCGCAAGGCAGCAGCGAGACCCACGCCACCGGCGATCAGCGACGCGTCGGTGTGGCAGACACCTTTGGGGGCCGAGGTCGTTCCCGAGGTCGTGTAGATCCAGCGGATCTGCTCGCCATCATCCGGCTGCACCGGCAGGGCGGCGACATCACCGTGGGGAAGTGTCTCGGGCAGGACCAGGATGTCCAACTGATGGTCGGCTTCCCGGCTGAGCTCGCGGGCCATCGCAGCGTGGTCGAAGCCACGGAACGATTCGAGTGTCACCAGCCATTCTGCCCCGCTCTGCCGCACCATGGCACCGACCTCGCGGCTTCGGTACATCGGGATGATCGGGTTCTGCACCGCACCCAGACGTGCCAGCGCGAGGCTGAGGACGAGCGTCTCGATCCTGGTGGGCAACTGCCAGCTCACGACCGTGCCCGGTCCGATCCCCACCTCGAGCAACCACCCGGCAACACCCTCAGCCTCGGTCGCCACCTCGGCAAACGTCAGTCGTCGGCCATGCTCATCGACAAGCATGGTGGCAGCGGGGCTCAGCGACGCGCGGCGACGCAGCATCTCCCACAGAACGGTCTCCTCGACGATGTCGCCACTCATGTCGACACCTATGCCTTCCGGCCGGCGTCAGCTGCCGAGAGCGGCTGGTCGACCAGGAGCGGGTAGCCGGTCCGGACGAGCGCGTTAGCATGTCCCGACCAGTGGATCTCGAAGGCGGACTGCATGGCCGCGCGCTGTCCCATGATGTCGAGGGTCTGGTTCACGGCTCTCTTGGCCTGCGCCAACCCCCACGCGTCCATCTGGGCGATCTCGTTGGCCAGGGCGAGGACGCGTTCATCGAGCTCGTCGAGCGGAACGACCTCGTTGACCATTCCCACCTCCCGCGCCTCCTCAGCCGACAGGGAGCGGGCCGTGAACAGCATCTCCTTGGCCTTACGGGCACCCAGCTCCCAGGTGTGCGCGTGGTACTCGACACCACCGATCCCGTAACGGACCACCGGATCGCTGAAGTAGGTGTTGTCGGCCGCGATGATCAGGTCGCAAGGCCAGATGACGTTCAGAGCGCCCGCGATACACGCTCCCTTGACCGCCGCGATCGACGGCTTTGGGACGTCGCGCCAGCGCCGGCTGAACTCCAGGTAGTTCACCGCTTCCCACTGGAAGCCGGAGGCCACCGCGCCGATCTCGGGCTTGTGGTAGCCCCGCCCTTCGGACTTGAGGTCGTGGCCCGCCGAGAAGTGGGCACCATTTGCCCTAAGCACGATGACCTTCACATCGTCATCTCGTGCGGCCTGCTGCCACCTCGCGTCCAGATCCTCGAGCATCGCCTGGTCTTGGGCGTTGTGCTTCTCCGGGCGGTTCAGACTGATGACCGCGACCGGCCCGATGACGTCGTACTGGATGGAGCTCATGGGTGTCCTCTCCCGGGGGAACTTGATGGCGGTGATGGATGGCCGTGGCGACCAGCGAGTGCGACCTACCGGGCCCTACCAGCCTCGTGCGCCTCGTGACCATCACCGTGGCGGCGCACTCGAAGTGAGACGCGCATCACTGTAGCCAGTGGCTACAGACGCGTCAATCGGGCCTGCTTGGGGTCATCGGCCTGCGACTTGGCGCACGAATCGGCCGAACGAGGCAACCGCCTGGTGGGAATCAGGGTGGTTCGGCTCCATGACCGGCCACGTGTGACCACGATCGGCGACGGCCTCCAGGTGACAAGAGACACCCTCGGCGGCCAAGCGGGAAGCGAAGGCCAGAGCATCGTCAAGGAGCGTCTCCGTGGCCCCTACCTGGATGAGCGTCGGCGGGAACGGCGACCCATCAGCACGCAGCGGCGACACCAGTGCGTCGTCATGATCGTGCCCCTGGAGATAGGCGGACCGCGCGATCAACGCCGTTTCGTGGCCGAAGAGTGGATCCGTCGCGGTCTGGAAGGTCGCAGCTTCACACCGCAGGTCCAACCAAGGTGACAGCAGCGCGAGACCGTCAGGCCCCGTGGCGCCAGCCTTGCTCGCGGCGACGCTCACAGCAGCCGCCAGACCCCCACCGGCGGAGTCGCCCGCCGCGATGATGACTCCCTCGGGATCCTCGGCTCGCAGTGCTTCGTAGACGTTGACGGCATCTCGCAGACCTGCGGGGAACGGATACTCCGGCGCCAGTCGGTAGCCGACCAGGACCACCGTGGCATCTGCCGCGATCGCCAGCCGAGCGGCATGACCGGCATAGGCAGCCGGACTGCCCATCCGGTATCCACCGCCATGCAGATAGAGCACGGTGGCGCCGGTTCCGGCGATCACGACACGACAGGGAACGCCCGCGTAGTCGCGGTCGACGACCTCGACGTCACCCCCTGCGGCCTCGCCCACGAACCGCTCGCGAAAGGCGCGCAACTCTGCTGAGACGGGCTCGCCCGGGCGATCGTCAGGCAGCGCCCGTGTGATGCTGTTCCCCTTCATGCCCCTGCTCCCGTCACGTCGCGAACTGCTGCAGAACTCATTCGTCGGTGGCCTTCGACGAGAAGGAATCCATCTGGTAGGGATACGCGGTCGTTGCCCCCGCATCGATGACCAGAGTCTGGCCGGTGATCGTCCGCGCGAGGCCACTCGCGAGGAAGGTCAGAGCAGCAGCGATGTCCCGGGGTTCACTGACCCACGGAAGCGTTCCGACGCGCACTGCCTGCTGAAGTTGGGCGTCGTCGAGCACCTCGCCGATCCGGGGAGTGAGGACGAAGCCGGGCGCCACCGCATTGACTCGCACCCCGGCGCCACCGAGTTCGACGGCCGCGGTCCTGACCAGTGAGATCAGCGCAGCCTTGAACACCCCATACGCGCCATGTTGTGGGGAACTGCTGATCCCCGAGACCGACGAGACGAAGGTCAGCGATCCCTCCTTGCGGGCGACGAGGAGTGGCCCGAAGTGACGGACAGCAAGCCAGGCATGGCGCAGCACGACGTCGTGCTCCCATGACCAGGTCTCGTCCGAGACCTCCAGAAGAGAGCCGTATCGGGCCAGGCCGATGACATCGATGACCCCGTCGATCACCCCGACGCCGGCGGCGAGTTCCGCCATCTGACTGTCGGAGGTCACGTCGGTGACACTTCCGCGTGCCGCATCGCCAACCTCGGCCACGACGGCGTCCACCCGCCCCTGCTCGTTGTCCACGACCACGACCTCGGCGCCGAGTTGCGCGAGCGAGTGCACCGCGTGCCTCCCCATGCCACGCCCTCCACCCAGGACGACGAAACGTCGACCGTCCAGACGGAACCGGGCACTCAGGTCCTGGATCTGATCGGCCGCCTCGACAAGACTCGTGATGGTGGAGTTCTTGGACGTTGAGTTCTGCTGCATTGCGTGGACTCTCCTCCGGACTTGGTCATGAAATCGGGTTGGTTCGTAGCGGGCGTCGTCTTCGTCGAGAGGGGCTCCGGGCGACGGCCACAACACCCTGGTTGTGGCAGCCCGGACCGGCAAGGACATCCCCCACACGGGGATCCGCATCAGGGCCCCGGGCCTCCCTTCGGCTGCCCGATGGACACATGCATGGACTGTAGCCATTGGCTACAGCTGCGTCAACGGGAAACCTGCATCTCCTCAGAAGTCAGACCACGGCACGGCAGAAGGCGCGCGCACGGGTGGACGGATACCACCGGCCCCGGTCGGACCGAACAGCCTTGCGCGGGTTCGCAAGGCCAGAGCATGGCTCAACGCTCTCGCTGGTCAGGAGATGTGCGGGCAGCAACCACGCGGACGACCATCTGTCGCGGCCCATGCAGGTCTCTCCGGCTCCACATCAGGTCAGCCCCGGGAGGAGGCAGAAGGAGCCTGTCCTGGTGGACGGGAACCACCGGAACAGGCTCAATGACCGCCACACGCACGCGCGGCGATCACTGACCCCAGGACACTCAGGCTGCAAGTGCAATAGCCGCGACACGCACGGGGTTCTGGCCTCGCGGTGCGATCGCCGGCCTCTCTGCGGGGGTGCGTTGGGGCGCTACTCCTGCTGCTTCTCGGGCTCCTCGTCACGAGGCCGACTTGCCCACACGAGCAACTGCAACGCCTCAATGACTTGGGCCCGTCGCTCCTCGGGAGGCGGCGAGTCCGGGCCGACGACGACACCAAGGTAGGGCTCGTTGATCGTCCAGAACTCGTTTACCAGGGAGAGCAGTTCAGCAATGACGTGTGGATCGAACCGCGCCCTGATGTTCGGGGGCACCGGATCGGCCCAGAGTTCCTCCACCTGGCGCCGGTACCCGCCGCCGCGAACGTTGCGGAAGAAATCGGCAGGAGAGACTCCGTCGAGCACTGCCCACGAAACCATCCGACCCCATCTTCCCTCATCGGCGCCAAAGGTGGCGTCGATGGCTGTGTAGATGTCGGGTTGTGCCGCCACGTGACGGTTGCCCGCCTCCACGAGCAGTTCCACGACGCGAGAGAGCAAGTTCTCCTTCGAACGATAGAAGCGGTAGATCAGCCCATAGGACACACCTGCCTCTGCGGCCACAGCACGTAGGGACACCTGTGCCGGGCCGTGAACCGCGAACAACTCCGCGGCCGCCCACAGGATCGCGGACTGCGCGTCCCGCGCTCCCTCGTTGCGCTGGTCGCTGACCAACTGAACGAGTTGTTCCCTGACCAACTGCATGAAGCGGCCCTGAGGCGGCGTGTGGTCCTCACCACTGGCGGATTCCCGAAGCTCCGCGCGGTTCTGAGGCGGCGTGTGGTCCTCACCACTGGCGGATTCCCGAAGCTCCGCGCGGTTCTGAGGCGGCGTGTGGTCCTCACCACTGGCTGATTTCCGAAGCTCCGCGCGGCTCTGTGCGGCACGGATGAGCTCGTCCTTGGTATCGGCTCCGAGCAAGAGTTCGCGTGGCACCGCCTCCGAGCCAGCGACGGAACCGGTACTCAACCAGTTCGCGATGGAGCGATGATCGGCCCAGCCGCCGACTGCCTCCAACAGTTCCGCGATCTCCGGGCGCACGATGTGCCGTCTCGCATCGAACTGCCAGGCCGGGAACAGGATGCTCCTGCCCGTCCGGTACCCGAGGATCCTGCCGGCCCGCACCTGCTTACCGACCGCTTGCCGGCTGATCCCGAGCCACTCAGCCACCTGGAGCGTTGTCCAAACCGGCTCGCCATCGGCCGCCGAGACCGGGGGATGCTCACTCATCGCTACCACCTACTCCTCGCGGGTCAACTCGAACTGGACGAGCTGACCCGAACTCCGACGGATCACTCAGGAGAGAAGTATGCCCACGCCGAGGAACCCGCCCCCGGGTCGTTCGTGCGTGTCGAGCATGCGTCCACGACCCGGACGGCAAGGGACGTCTCTACAACGACGTGCGACCGCCGTCGATCGCGACCGCCGATCCCGTGATGGCCGAGGCGTCCTCGGACACGAGGAACAACGCGGTGCTCGCGACCTCATCCACCTCCAGAATGCGGCGCATGGGCATCTGTGCCACCAGTTGGTCAACCACACCCTTCGTCGACTCGTCGGCCAAGAGCTTCTGGATGACCGGGGTGTTGATCGAGGCCGGGCAGATCGCGTTGACTCGGATGTTGTGCTCGGCCAGGGACACGGCCATCATCTTCGTCAGCACAATCAGCCCGCTCTTGGCGATGGGGTAGGTCGGCGCGGTGCCCACCGGCGGCTTCAGTGCGGCGGCAGAGCTGGTGAAGAGGATGGATCCGCCGCCACCACGCAGCATGTGCTCCACCGCTCGACGTGCGCCGAAGAAGCCCGCCTTGAGGTGGATGTTCATCTGCTGGTCCCAGTCCGCCTCGGTGACACCGGGGTGGTAACCCGGCCGGTCCTGGGCGACTGCCGCACTCGAGTTGCCGGCGTTGTGCCAGAAGATGTCGACGCCGCCGTAGGTCTGCGCGGCGAAGTCCAGCAACTCCTCGATCTCGGCAACCTTCATCACATCGCACCGACGGTACGTCGCCTCGTGGCCAGCGCTCCGGATCTCTTCGACCGTCCGCGCCCCTGCCTCATCATCGATGTCGCTGATGACGACCTTCGCGCCCTCGGCGGCGAACCGCACGGCGGATGCCCGCCCCATGCCTGAGGCGGAGCCGGTGATCACGGCCACCTTGTTGTTCAACTTCATCATTCAACTCTCCACTCTTGGTCCACTGGTGGGTCCTGCCGGATCCGGCAGGACTGCGATTGCTCGTGGGTCAGCCCAGCAACCCGAATACCTCGCGCACGTCGTCGACTTCCTGAAGGGCACGGAAGTCACGAGTCACCTGGTCGAGGTTCGCCTCAGGGATCTCCACTGCGGCGTACCCGGCGCATCCGCGGAACTTCTCTTCGAGCTGGTCCCACGACATCGGCTTCATCGGATGTCCGAAAGCGTGGGGTTGCTGCCGCGTGAGCCGACGCCCGCCACGGGTGAGGATCTCCATGGACCCGCCCGGGAACCCGGCGCCCGACACGAAGTTGTATTGGGGATCGAAGACGTACTCGACCCGGTCAGCCATGTCGAGAAGGTCGCGGTCGTGCAGGTCCTCCTCGCCGAAGTCGCCGACGGTCACGTCCGAACGTTGCATCGCGACAGCCACGTTGAACGGAATGCTCAACTTTGCCAGCATGGTGTTGGTCGGGCGACGCCATTCCTCCAACGGCTCGATCTGCCCCCGCGCGAAGTCTCCGACGGTCACCGTGATCGTCTCGACGTCGTCGGGCGTGAGGTGATGCTCGCGCACCAGCTCGCGGACCATGTCGATGTGCACATGCGTGAAGGCGCACGAGGGCCAGGGCTTGAAGCCGTTCTCGAGTACGTCGTAACGAGTGCCCAAATCGCCGAGGAGCAGGTCGCGGTCGTGCTTCCCGTCGTAGTAGACGTTCCAGAAGCCATACTGGCCATCAAGGCTCTGGCGGACGCCACCGATCCCCGCCCGGGCCATCAAGGCCGCTCGTACGCCCACCTCGCCCGGCACGGCATGACCGAAGCCGCGGACGCTCGTCCCCTTGCCGAAGACAATCTCCTGAGTGCCGGCCGACTGGATGAAGGCCAACCCGAGGGCATCGACGGTCTGGGATTCATCCAGGTTGAGCAGTTTGCTGCAGGCCAGGGCCGCGCTGAAGACACCGAATGCCGGCGCGGGATGCCAGGGAGAGGGCGTACCGACCGCACGCGTGAATCGGCAGTGGAGGTCCACTCCCAAGGCGACGGCAGTGATGAACTCGCGCCCACTGATTCCGCCCTCGCGCTGCGCAAGCGCGATGGCTGCCGGCACCACCGGTGACGAGATGTGCGATGCGCGGGGGTGCAGGTCACTGAAGTCCTGGCAGTTCACCATCGCCCCGTTCACATAGCCCGCCAGCCATGCCGGAGCCGACGCGCCGAAGCCGAGCAGGGTCGCCTCCTGATTGCCGCCCATGTCGAGCACCAAGTCCACGAGTGCGCGCGCCTCCGGCGAGGTGGTGGACGCGGGAATGATCACGCCGGTGGTGTCGAGGATCGATTTCTTGGTCATGTCGACTACGTCGTCAGGAAGGTCTTCGAACCGAAGTGCCACGGCGTTCTTGGCGAACGCCACGGCGGCCTCGGTTTCCGTCGCGACCTGATCTGGAGTGGCTTCTGGCATGGAATTCTCCGTTTCGCTCGAAACCGGCGATGCCGCATCGAGATGGGGGCGGTGTGGGGGCGGCACGACTGTAGCCATTGGCTACAGTGATGTCAATCACTCTCCGCACGCGAACGAGATGCACCGCGCGAGTCATTTCGATCAATGCGGCAACCGGACTGTGAGTGGTGGCCACCGGCGGCGTCAACTGCTCGGCGCGGGGCAGGTTCACGCGGTCTCGACCAGACCCTTCACGCAGAAGTGGCCTGACCAGCACAGCTGCTGGTCAGGCCACGTTTCTTTGAGCCGCCTGTCAGAATCGAACTGACGACCTTCTCATTACGAGTGAGATGCTCTACCGACTGAGCTAAGGCGGCGCCGGAACGCCGTCGACGACGTTCCGCGAGAAAGTATAGGCATCCCGGCACCTGAGCGTGAAACCGAGCCCAGACCCGCTGCGAGCCCTCCTCAGCAGGACATGCCCATGGCCGGAACGATGCCTTCACCCAAGCCTCGTCCTCGGCAAGCCGGACTCTGGGCCACCCAGGTGGACCGGGCCGCATCGTGGCCGCGCGGTTCAGCCCAGGGGGTGGGAGGGATCGATGGAACCCGCCACCGCGACGAGGGCCGCCGTGGGCACCTTCCCGGCGAAGGACCCTCGGTCCATGCCCCCACTGGTGTCAACGTTGCTGCCATGTCGAGCACCAAGAACGCGACCCCAGCGCTCAGCCAGCGTCGGGGCATCCGTCCTCCGGCCGACCCTTGACCCGGGGCAACGGGTTGACGTCTGAGGTCTCACGGACCGCCACTGCTGGAACGAACAACGATCCGGCCTTCCTCATGACATGCCCTCAGAGATTCCGCGGAACGTTCCGATCGTGCTCGTCGGATCATCGTGATCCATATTCCAGGCTCGCACCCTAGGAGCGCGGGGTTCGTATGCCCCGGTGGTGAGCGAGACGGCCCTGCGGCAGATCCACGGCCACCCGGACCCCTCACCCCAGGGGCAGAGTGGCGAGAGTCTCGTATCGGGGGCGGTTGCCCGGGCCCTGGCCCAGGTACGAGCCGATCATCTGGATCTCGTCCACGCACCAGCGCGGGCCCTCGTAGGCGTCCAGCAGGCGCACCCAGTTCGTGGCCTCGAACCCGCGGGCCGAACGAGCCACCGTCAGGTGCGGGCGGAAGCGCTGACCATCCACCTCGGCCCCCGACCTGACTGCCGCGTTCCGGGCCCCGACGGCCAGGCGGGACAACTGCTCCGCACCCGCCGGGGACGTCGACAGACCGGCGTACAGCACCTTCGCCCGCGACGGATCGGGGAACACCCCGCCACCGGACACCCGTGCCTCGAACCGAGCCCGCTTGGCGACCGCCTCGGCCAGGTGCTCGGCCAGGTCGTCGCGTCGGTGCTCGGCCACGTCGGGACAGAACGCCAGTGTCAGGTGGAAGTGCTCGGCCAGCGTCCGGCGCAGCCGAGCCGCGTCCCGTCGCACCGACAGGAACTCGTCCAGATCCTCGCGCACCGTCTCCGGCGGCACCACCGCCACGAACATCCGCATGGTCCCAGTCTCGGGGCTCGGCGTGGATCGGGTCGACCGGTGTGGTGACCGGCAGGTTGCGGCTCAGACCGCCTGGGAGACGCCGCCCCGGCCCAGCGGAAGGAGCTCGTGTCGTTGGAGGGAGCCGCACCAGCAGGTGAACTCGACACCCAGCCCGCCGTCGGCCAGCCGCTCC
>CAYNFY010000001.1:809-49941 GCA_964396585.1 uncultured Nocardioides sp. | reverse complement strand
GAGTCAGGCTGATCAGCTGCGTGCGGTCGCAGGCACTGCAGTGATGGGTGAACATGAGGCCTCCTCGGAACAGATCGGTGCTCCTCAAGTGTCACAGGATTCAATTTCTAGGGGTAGCCTCGAATTCCGTTGACTGCTCAAGGGAACCCCTATGCTCTCGCTGCATCAACTGCGCTGCTTCCTGGCCACCTATGAGCACGGCTCGCTGACCGCCGCTGCCGACGCCCTCGGGTACGCCCAGCCGTCGGTCTCCGAGCAGGTCCGGGCTCTGGAGCGAACCCTGGGCGTCCAGCTGTTCCGGCGGGTCGGGCGCGGCGTCGTCCCGACCACCCCGGCCGACACCCTGCGCCCGCATGCCGAGCGCACCCTGGCGGCCGCCGAGGAGGCCCGGCGCGCGATGAGCCAGGTCAGGGCGCTGGAGACCGGCACCATCCGCTTCGGCATGTTCGGCATCGTCCGCCTCTACGCGGGCGCGGCTCTGGTCGCCGACGTACTGCACCGACACCCCGGCGTGCGGGTCGAGCTGATCGGGATCAACTCCACCGACGTGACCGAGCAGCTCCGCCGGGGGCACATCGAGGCGGCGCTGATCGCCGTTCCCCAGATGGTCAGCGAGGGCATGCAGATCACCCCGGTGGCACGCGACGAGCTGGTCCTGGTCACCCCCGACACCGCTGCCGCCGAAGCCCCGATCGACGCCGACCGGCTCGCCCGTCGGCGCCTGGTGATGCCCGACACCTCCTACCGCAACGAGGACTCCACCCGGGTACACCTGCGGCAGTGGCTGCACGAGTCGGGCCTCAACCCCGTCACCCGGATCGAGGTCGAGGACGTGGAGACCGCCGTCGAGCTGACCGGGATGGGCCTGGCCGACACGATCATCCCGCGCGGCGCCGCCACCGCCCTGGTCCCGCGTCTGGCTCCGCTCGCGCACCTGGTGCCGCTGGAGCCCCGGATGTACGAGACCCTGGCCGTGGTGCACCGGGCCGGTGCGGTGCTCTCGCCCGCGGCGCAGCTGATGATCGAGCTGGCCACCGCCCGGATCCGGCAGGTGGTGCCGCCGGTCGAGGGATCTGCCTGACGCACGCGAACCTCAGGCCTCGGGCTCCAGCACCAACAACAGGTCGCCGCCGTGCACCGGCTGAGTGCCACTGATCGCCACCCGCTGCACCACACCGGCCACCGGAGCCGTGATCGCCGCCTCCATCTTCATGGCCTCGATCAGGGCCACCACCTCGCCGACAGCTACCTCCTGACCGACCGTGACACTGACCCGGACCGCGCCCTGGAAGGGAGCGGCCACCTGCCCGGGCTGGGCAGGATCCGCCTTCTCGGCGCTGGGCACCGCCGCAGCCACCGACCGGTCCCGCACGCTGATCGGTCGCAACTGGCCGTTCAGGGTGCACATCACCGTGCGGAATCCGCCCTCGTCGGGCTCTCCGATCGCCTGGACTCCCAGCAGCAGCTTCACCCCGGCGGCCAGGCTGACCTCGTGCTCGGCCCCCTGGGCCAGCCCGAAGAAGTACTCCCGACTGCCCAGCACCGAGAGATCGCCGTGGGCGGCCACGGACTCGGCATGGGTCGCGGCCGGACCGGGGAACAGCAGCCGGTTCAACGTCTCGCGTGGCTCCGCCTTCAACGCCTCGGCATCACCGTCGGACAGCTCGGCCGCAGCAGGCTCCCAGCGCCGCCCGGCCAGGGCCTTGGTCCGGAACGGCTCGGGCCAGCCGCCGGGCGGAGTCCCGAGCTCACCGTGCAGGAACCCGACCACCGAGTCCGGGATGTCGAACCGCGCCGGATCCGCCTCGAACTCGGCGGGGTCCGCCCCCACCGCCACCAGGTGCAGCGCCAGGTCGCCGATCACCTTCGAGGACGGCGTCACCTTGGGCACCCGCCCCAGGATCCGGTTGGCCGCGGCATACATCTCCTCGACCTGCTCGAACCGATCCGCGACCCCCAGGGCCATCGCCTGCTGCCGCAGGTTGGAGAGCTGCCCCCCGGGGATCTCGTGGGTGTAGACCCGGCCGGTCGGGCCGGGAAGCCCGGACTCGAAGGGGGCGTAGAGGGCTCGGGTGGCCTCCCAGAACGGCTCCAGCGCACAGACCGCCTCCAGGGACAACCCGGTGGCCTGAGGTGTCCCGTCGGTGGCCGCGATCAGGGCCGACATCGAGGGCTGGCTGGTGGTGCCTGCCATCGGGGCGCTGGCCACGTCCACCGCGTCCACCCCGGACACGATGGCTGCCAGCAGTGTCCCCATCTGACCACCGGCGGTGTCGTGGGTGTGCAGGTGCACCGGCAGGTCGAACTCGGCGCGCAGCGCGGTCACCAGGGTCCGTGCGGCCGGCCCGCGCAGTAGTCCGGCCATGTCCTTGATCGCCAGCACATGAGCACCTGCCGCGACCATCTGCTCGGCCAGCCGCAGGTAGTAGTCCAGCGTGTAGAGGGTCTCCCCCGGGTTGGTGAGGTCGCCGGTGTAGCACAGAGCCGCCTCGGCGACCGCGGTGTCGGTGGCCAGCACCGCCTCGATCGCCGGCCGGATCTGGTCCACGTCGTTGAGCGCGTCGAAGATCCTGAATACGTCGATCCCCGATCGGGCCGCCTCGGCCACGAAGGCGTCGGTGACCGTGGTCGGGTAGGGGGTGTAGCCCACCGTGTTGCGACCGCGCAGCAGCATCTGCAGCGGCAGACCGGGCAGTGCCTCGCGCAGACGGTCCAGTCGCTGCCACGGGTCCTCGCCCAGGAAGCGCAGGGCCACGTCGTAGGTGGCCCCGCCCCAACATTCCACCGACCACAGCTGCGGAGTGAGCGCAGCCACGTGCCGGGCCACCTCGAGCATGTCGTGGGTGCGCAGTCGGGTGGCCAACAGCGACTGGTGCGCGTCACGGAAGGTGGTGTCGGTGACCGCCACGGCCTTCTGGGCTCGCAGCGCAGCGGCGAAGCCGGCCGGGCCGAGGTCGCGGAGTCGTTGCAGGGTGCTGACAGTGGGGTCTTGAGACGTCGGCTCCTGGAGTGGGAGCGGCGGGAGCTTCGAGGTCGGGGCGACCACCCGCGGGGCCCGGCCCCACGGCTGGTTCACCGTCACATCGGCCAGGTAGGTCACCAGCTTGGTGCCGGCGCCGCCGGTGGCCCGGGAGCTGAGCAGCCACGGGTGGGTCTCGATGAAGGAGGTGTCCACCTTCCCGGCCACGAAGTCGGGGTCGCCCACCACCGCCTTCAAGAACGCGATATTGGTGGCCACCCCGGTCACGGTGAACTCGTCCAGCGCCCGCTCGGCCTTCTCCACCGCCTTGGTGAAGTCGCTACCGCGGCAGGTCAGCTTGGCCAGCATCGAGTCGAAGTGCGCCGAGACCTCGGCACCGGTGTAGGTGGTCCCGCCGTCGAGTCGCACGCCCGGCCCGCCCGGCGAGCGGTACGCGGTGATCCGGCCGGTGTCGGGACGGAAGTCGTTGGCCGGGTCCTCGGTGGTGATCCGGCACTGCAGGGCGGCACCCCGCAGTCGGATGGTCTCCTGACGCAGACCCAGGTCGGCCAGGGTCTCTCCGGCCGCGATCCGGATCTGCGCCTGCACCAGATCGACGTCGGTCACCTCTTCGGTGACCGTGTGCTCCACCTGGATCCGAGGGTTCATCTCGATGAACACGTACTCGCCCGCGGTATCGAGCAGAAATTCCACGGTGCCCGCATTGCGGTAGCCGATGGCCTTGGCGAACTTCACCGCGTCGGCACACATCCGCTCCCGGATCACCGGGTCCAGGTTGGGGGCCGGAGCGATCTCGACCACCTTCTGGTGCCGCCGCTGGACCGAGCAGTCCCGTTCGAAGAGGTGCACCACCTCGCCGGTGGCATCGGCCAGGATCTGCACCTCGATGTGCCGGGGATCCACCACGGCCTGTTCGATGAAGACGGTCCGGTCACCGAAGGCGCCCTCGGCCTCACGCATGCAGGTCTCGATCGCCGAACGCAACTCGGAGGCATCGTCCACCCGGCGCATCCCCCGCCCGCCGCCACCGGCGACAGCCTTGACGAACCAGGGCCCGGGAACGTCCTGGGCCGCGCCGACCAGAGCCGCCACGTCGGTACTCGGTGCCACGCTGCGCAGGGTCGGCACTCCGGCGGCTCGGGCGGCCTCGATGGCTCGAGCCTTGTTTCCGGTGAGCTCCAGAACCGAGGCGGGCGGCCCGATGAACCGCAGCCCGGCCGCATCGCACGCCTCGGCCAGACCGGGGTTCTCCGACAGGAAGCCGTAGCCGGGGTAGACCGCATCGGCGCCGCAGCGAACCGCGGCCTGCACGATGGCGGCCGGATCCAGGTAGGCGCGGACCGGGTGGCCCACCTCACCGATCTGGTAGGCCTCGTCGGCCCGCAGTCGATGTTCGCTGCCACGGTCCTCGTGCGGGAAGACCGCGACCGTGGCCGCCCCCACCTCGTGTGCGGCCCGGAAGCCCCGGATCGCGATCTCGCCTCGGTTGGCTACCAATACTTTGCGGAACATGACACTCCTGATGCTGGGGGTGCGTTACAGGTGCGCGGGGTATGCGCGAGGTGATGGTGGACCCAACCGGCCGGGGCATGGTGTGCCCCGGCCGGCCGTTGCTGTGTCGGATCGCGACATTAGCCGCCGAAGGCCGTCTTGCGGCACCTCACAGATCACAATGTGAGATACCGTCTCGCATCATGCGTGATTTGGGTTCGCTGATGAGGCAGTTGTGTGCCTCATCAGCGGTTCAGCAGGAGATGGGGTCGTCCGGGATGGTGCCCGCGACCAGGTAGTTCTCCACGGCATCGTCGACACAGGCGTTGCCCGAGTAGTACCCGGTATGACCGTCACCGTCGCGTCTGATCAGTACGGCCGATTTCAGCTGCTTGGCCAGCTTCTCGGCCCAGGCCATCGGAGTGGCCGGGTCCCGGGTCGTGCCGATCACCAGGATCGGAGCGGCGCCGGCCCCGTCGATCGCCACCGGGTGCCCCTCCGCGCCGGCCTCCTGGAATCCGAGGCAACCGACCAGACCCCAGGCGAAGGCCTTGCCGAAGGTCGGGGAGACCTCATCGAAGGCCGGGTACTCGTCCGGCACCTGCGCCGGCGTCAGGGCCCAGGGGTCATCGGTGCAGTTGATCGCCAGGTTGGCCTCGATGGAGTTGTCGACGTACCCCGACGGGCTACGTGACGCATACGTGTCCGACAACGACATCAGCGATGTCCCGTCGCCCTTCTCAGCCGACTCCAACGCCTGAGTGAGCAGAGGCCAGTAGTCCTCGTTGTACAGCGGCAGCACGATCCCATAGAACGCGTTGCCCACCGTCAGCTTCCGACCGCTGGCCGGCAACGGCTCGGCGTCGATGCCGGCCACCAACTGCCGGATCGAGCCGACCACCTGATCGGGGCTGTCCCCCAGCGTGCATCCGGAGTCGTCCGCACAGGAGGCCGCATAGGCATGCAGCGCGGTCTCGAAACCGCCGGCCTGCCCCAGCGACAGCTCCCGCGAGCTCATCTCGGGGTCCATGGCACCGTCCAGCACCATCCTGCCCGCCTGCTCCGGGAAGAGGGTCGCATATACGGCACCCAACTTGGTGCCGTACGAGGCGCCGAAATAGTCCAGTCGATCGCGGCCCAGCGCCGCACGCAGCACGTCCAGATCCCGTGCCGAGTCCTCGGTGGAGATGTGATCGAGAAGATCCCCGGAGCGCTCCCGACACCCCTGGGCGAAGCCCCGCGCCGCGGAGACGGCGGCCTGTACCTCCTGCGGATCATCGGGGGCAGGATCCTCGGCCAGATACGCGTCGAGCTTGTCGTCGCTGAGGCAGTCCACCGGCTCCGAGTCACCGGTACCACGCGGATCGAAGCCGACCACGTCGTAATGTTCCCGGATCGCGGCGCCGAAGAGCAGCGGGGCCTGTTGGGCGTAGCTCGTGCCCGGAGCACCGGGACCACCCGGATTGACCACCATCGGACCGAGGTACCCGGCCCGCGACCGGGCCGGGACCCGCAACACCGCCAACGAGATGGTGCGGCCGCTCGGAGCGGAATAGTCCAGCGGAACCTGAAGCCGGGTGCACTGGTTGGTGCCGCATGCCTTCCAGTCCAACGACTGGGAGTAGAACGGGGCGAGGCCCCGGCGCGGCGCCTCCTGGGCGCCCGGCTGGATGGTGCGCTCCGGGCCGGCGGGATCGGACTCGGGCTCGGAGAACAGGATCGCTCCGATGCCGGTCAGGGCCGCGGCCACCAGGGCCACGACCAGGATCAACGCGACGACAGCCTTCCTCATCGTCCCGCTCCTCGCAGTCGCAGCGCGACCATCATCGACTCCAACGCGATGGCCGGGGGCACGTTGAACTCGAGCATCTGCTCCCGGGCGGTGAAGATCGCCTCGATCCGGCGCAGGTTCTCCTCCGGCGTGGAGACCCTGGCCAGGGTGGTCACCTCACCGCGGATCTCTTCGTTGACCAGCTCGATGTCGGAGCCGGTCCCCAGCGCGATCGCATCGCGATACACCGAGATGATGTCGATCAGCCCCCGGTCCACCACATCCAGTTGCCGGCGTTTGGCACGGGTGCGCTGGTCTTTCTCCAGGGCACTCAGGGCCGGGGAGTACTCGCGCGGGCGACGCCCCCGCTCCACGACGCCGAAGGCGACGTCCAGCTCGGCCTTCTCCCGGGCATCCAGTGCCGAGGTGATCGACTCGGCCTCTTCCTTGGCCACGTCGGCCAGCCGTTGCGCGGCCGCCATGCAGCCACCCAGCGACGTGAGCTTGGCCGGGAACCGGACCACCTCCTGGCGCCGCTGACGAGTCTGCTCATCGGTCGCCAGGGCCTTGGCCCGGCCGATATGGCCCTGACTGGCGCGGGCCGCATGCGCAGCCAACTCGGGTCCGATCCCGTAGGCACGGGCCAGGAAGTCGGCCACATCCCGCGCACTCGGCGTGCTCAGCGTGACCAGCCGGCACCGGGAGCGGATCGTCGGCAGCACATCGGTGACCGTGGGCGCGCAGAGCAGCCAGATCGTGCGCGGGGTCGGCTCCTCGATGGTCTTCAACAGGGCGTTGGCGGCCTGCTCGGTGAGCCGGTCGGAGTCCTCCACTATCAGGACCTGCCACCGCTCCCCAGCGGGCGCGAGAGCCGAGCGCCGGACCAGTTCGCGTACTTCGGCCACACCCAACGAGAGCTTCTCGGTGCGCACCACCGTCACGTCGAGGTGCGAGCCGGCCAGCACGGTGCGACAGGCCTGGCACGTTCCGCACCCGCCCTCGGCACACTGCAACGCCGCCGCGAAGGCCACCGCCAGGTTGGAGCGCCCCGAACCGGGTGGGCCGGTGATCAGCCAGGCATGGGTCATCCCCTCCCCGGCCACCGCCCGAGCCAGTCCGGCGATCACCGGTCGCTGTCCGACCAGCGTGTCCCAGACGCTCACGCCGGGGCCCCGTCACGTGCGGCCAGCAGCGTGGTCACCCGGTCCGTCACCCGCTCGGTGATCGCCTCTCGGGACAGGCGGGCGTCCAGGACCAGATAGTGCTCGGGGTCCGCGGCGGCGAGATCGAGGAAGGCTCGACGGACCCGGCGGTGGAACTCGGAGGACTCGCCCTCGATCCGATCCCGGGTCTCGAAACGACCCAACCCGGTCTCCGGCTCCAGGTCCAACACCACGGTCAGGTCCGGACGCAGATCGTCGGTGGCCCAGCGCAGCACCCATTCGAGCTCGGCCCGGTCCAGTCCGCGACCCACGCCCTGGTAGGCCAGCGAGGAGTCGACGTAGCGGTCGGTGACCACCACCGCGCCCCGGCCCAGGGCCGGCCGCACCACCCGGTGCAGGTGCTCTGCCTTGTCGGCCGCGTAGATCAGCACCTCGGCCCGGTGGTCCAGGTCACCCGTCTCGGGCGACAGCACGATGCTGCGCAGCAACTTGCCGACCTCGGTATCACCGGGCTCGAAGGTGAGCACCACGTCGTGCCCGTGATCGGTCAGCCAGTCGCGCAGCAGCCGTGACTGGGTCGACTTTCCCGACCCGTCCCCGCCCTCGAAGCAGACGAACAGGCCGGGCACGATGGCGGTGTCGGACGGGCTCACGGCACGACCCTAGCCGGATCCCCCGACCGACCCCGCCGCAAGGGCGCCGGCGGCACCTCGGGCGGGGGCAATCGGCTCAGGCCTTCTTCGCGGCGGCCTTCTTCGTGGTCTTCTTGGCAGCTGCCTTCTTGGCCGTCGTCTTCTTGGCCGGAGCCTTCTTCGCGGCCTTCTTGGCGGTCTTCTTCGCCGGCCCCTTGGCCCGACGTTCGGCTAGCAGCTCGGCGGCCCGATCCAGGGTGATCGCCTCGACCGAGTCGTCCTTGCGCAGGGTGGCGTTGTACTCACCGTCGGTGACGTACTCGCCGAAACGACCCGCCTTGACCACGATCGGCTGCCCGGACACCGGATCGGGACCCAGCTCCTTGAGCGGAGCCGTCGCCGCACCGCGACCCCTGGCCTTGGGCTGGGCGTAGATGGCCAGCGCCTCGTCCAGGGTGATGCTGAGCAGCTGCTCCTCGCCGGCCAGGGTGCGCGAGTCGGTGCCCTTCTTCAGATAGGGACCGTACCGGCCGTTCTGGGCGGTGATCTCGACACCCTCGGCATCGGCTCCCACCACCCGAGGAAGACTCAGCAGCTGGACCGCGTCCTCCAGGGTCACCGTGGCCAGGTCCATCGACTTGAACAGCGACCCGGTACGTGGCTTCGCCTTCTTCGGGGCGTCCTCAGGAAGCACCTCGGTGACATAGGGCCCGTAGCGACCGTTCTTGGCGACCACCTTCAGCCCGGTCTCCGGATGACTGCCCAGCTCTCGCTCCTCACCGGCAGGGTTGGCAAGGAGTTCCCTGGCCTTGGCCACGGTCAGCTCGTCGGGCGGCAGGTCGTCGGGCACATTGGCCCGGATCCCGGCCGGCGTGCCGTCCTCGCCGGGGCCCTCCAGGTAGGGGCCGTAGCGCCCGACCCGTAGGTGGATCCCGTCGTCGGGCTCTCCGATCGCGAAGGTGGCGAGCTCACGCGCGTCGATGTCCCCGAGCCCGTCGACCAACGGCTTGAGGCCCTTGACCTTCTCAGAGCCGTAGTAGAACTCGGCCAGCTCGGCCACCCGATCCCTGCGCCCGTGCGCGACCTCGTCGAGCACGTCCTCCATCTGCGCGGTGAACTCGTACGAGATCTGCCGTGGGAAGTGCTCCTTGAGCAACCGGATCACCGAGAACGCGATCCAGTGCGGCACCAGCGCGGTGCCCTTCTTGTAGACGTAGCCGCGATCGATGATGGTCTTGATGATCGAGGCGTAGGTGGAGGGACGCCCGATCTCCCGCTCCTCCAGTTCCTTGATCAGGGTGGCCTCGGTATAGCGGGCCGGCGGCTTGGTCTCGTGACCGCTGGCGCCGATCTGCTCGGCCGCCACCGCCGCTCCCTCGACCAGGGCCGGCAGCCGGGTCTGCTCATCGTCCTTGGCGCCGTCGCCGTCGATGTCCTCGACGTAGGCCTTGAGGAAGCCGTGAAAGGTGATCACCCGTCCGCTGGCGCCGAACACCACGTCCTCACCGGTCGCGGCCGGGCCACCGATCCGGATCTGCGCCGACTGACCGGCGGCATCCTTCATCTGGCTGGCCACGGTGCGCTTCCAGATCAGCTCATAGAGCCGGAACTGATCACCGGTGAGACCGGTCTGGGCCGGAGTTCGGAAGGTGTCGCCGGCCGGGCGGATCGCCTCGTGGGCCTCCTGGGCGTTCTTGACCTTGTTGGCATAGACCCGCGGGCTGTCCGGCAGGTACTCCGCGCCGTACAGTTCCCGCACCTGGTCGCGGGCCGCACCGATCGCGGTCCCCGACAGGGTCGTGGAGTCGGTACGCATGTAGGTGATGAAGCCGTTCTCGTACAGGCGCTGCGCCACGCTCATCGTGACCGAGGAGCTCATCCCCAGCTTGCGAGAGGCCTCCTGCTGCAACGTGGTGGTCCGGAACGGTGCGTACGGGGAGCGCTTGTAGGGCTTGGACTCCACCGAGCGGACATCGAAGGCGACACCGGTCAGGGCCCGGGCCAAGACGGTGGCCCGCTCCTGATCCAGGTGGATCACCCCGGACTTGCTCAGTTGCCCATCGGGTCCGAAGTCCGCGCCTCGGGCCACCCGGGCACCGGCCACCGAGTACAGCTTGGCAGCGAAGTGCCGGTTCTCATGGCCGGCGCCCGCATCGAAGGTGCCCTCGAGGTCCCAGTAGGAGGCGACCTTGAACCGCATCCGCTCGCTCTCGCGGTCGACGACCAACCGGGTCGCCACCGACTGCACCCGGCCGGCGGAGAGGCCGCTCATGACCTTCTTCCACAGCACCGGGGAGACCTCGTAGCCGTACAGCCGGTCCAGGATCCGCCGGGCCTCCTGGGCCTCGACCAGGTCCATGTCGAGTTCCCGCGGGTTGGCTGCGGCGGCCTGGATGGCGGCCTTGGTGATCTCGTTGAAGACCATCCGGTGTACCGGGATGCCCTTCGGCTTCAGCTCGTCGAGCAGGTGCCAGGCGATCGCCTCGCCCTCGCGGTCCTCATCGGTGGCCAGGAAGAGCTCGTCGGCGTCCTTGAGCAGGCTCTTCAGCTTGCTGATGTGGCTCTTCTTGTCCCGGGGAACGACGTAGTAGGGCTCGAAGCCGTGATCGACGTCGACGCCCAGCCGTCCCCACGGCTTGTCCTTGATCTTGGCCGGGGTGTCGGCTGCGGACTGCGGCAGATCCCGGATGTGCCCGATGGAGGACTCCACGACGAAGTCGGGCCCGAGGTAGGACCCGATGGTCCTTGCCTTGGCAGGGGACTCGACGATCACGAGCTTGTGAGCCACGACGGCATTCTTCCTATCTCATCCGGTGAGGTGCGCCCACACGGTAGCGCGTCTGTCAGTGTGCCCGATGCCCAGCAACGCCGACGACGGCCCCCGACCAGTGGTCAGGGGCCGTCGCCGATCGTTGGGTCGACCAGGATCAGCGCACTCGGATCCGGATCGTCGCAGCGGTCGCGGCCGTGAAGCGGTCGCCTGCGTACCTGATCTGCACCCGGTACTTACCCTGATGCTTGAACTTGCCCAAGGTGACCACCGCACGACCATTCGACAACCGCACGTTGCGGGCCTTCTGTCCGGCGACCTTGATCCGCAGCTTTCCACCCGGCTTGACTCCGGCGGCGGCGATCTTGACCTTCAGCTTGGCCCGGGTCTTGTTCGCCTTGATGCGCTTCGGCTTGACCTTCACCTTCGTCTGCGAGCTCGCCTTGCTGATCGCGATGGTGGCCGCGCCGCTCGCCCGCTGATTGTCGGTGTCACCCGAGTAGGTCAGGTCGAGCCGGTGCATACCCGGGACGAGTACGCGTCCGCCCAATGAGAGCGAGGCCGCCGCGTTGCGGATCGGCGCCTTACCCAGAAGTCGACCGTTCTCGCGGACCTCGACGGTGCCGCTGGCACCGGCCTGGGTGATCGGGATGGTCAACACTCGCGACTGGCCGTACTCGTTACGGTCCACGGAGACCGCGCCGAAGCCGACCGGCATCTTGCCCTGCTCCACGCAGTTGGGCAGGGCCACCGATTCGGACTGACCCCGTGCCACGGTCACCGCAACGGTGTCGAGCACCTTGCCGGACGGCGACGAACAGGTGAGGGTCCAGGCCTCCTGCAGGAACTTTCCGGGAGCGGTCGCCACCACCCCGTCCTTGGTGTAGCCCGGCTGCGGCCGGACGGAGGGGTTGACGTCCCAGGTGAACGCACCGCCCGCGGGAACCGTCATCGTCGAGGACAGGTGGGTGGGGATCGCCTGCGGCGGGGAGACGGTGGTGTCGGCGTTCTTGATCGGCGAGGTGTAGAGGTCGAAGTCCTTGGTGATCTTCAGGACCGCACCCTCCGGCGCCTGGCCGGTGATCCGGCTGTGCGCGGCCTCGTCGGCGGTACGACGCAGCACCACCATGAAGGACTCGCGGTTGGAGAAGCCGTCGAACTGGCCGGTCCCGTTGTAGTCCTCGATCACCGCCGGGAAGGTGCCATTGGTGCTCTGGGTCTTCATGATCTCGAAGGTGAACCCGAAGCCGCCGGTCGCATAGTAGGACCAGTCGTTGGTCTCACCGGTGGTCTCGTAGTCGTACCCGGACTGCATGCCGGTGTAGCCGTTGACGTCGGTGATCGCGTTGCTGAACTCGTTGTAGTAGACCTCGTCGGGAGCATCCCCGGCTGCCTTCTCGAAGGGAGCACGCAGCACCGTGTGACCCGAGGTGTGATTGGTGATCAGGGTGGTCACCTGATGCGAGGTGGTGACGTCCATGACGTTCTTGATCTCCGGCTCCGAGCCGGGGCCGGGACCGCGGGTCACGAAGTTGGAGGCGATATTGGCCCCCCACCCGAACGGATAGTTCCGGTTGACGTCGACGCCCTGATTGCTGACGCACTCGGGCGAGATGCCACAGCCGGTGCGCCGGTTGCGGATGAAGCCGTCCACGTTGACGACCGGCACGAAGATCACCCGGACCCGGTCCAGCAGATCGGAGATCTCGGGGTCGCCCGCCTTGGCGTTGTTGACCAGGTCGTAGGCGAACTCCAGAGTGTGCTCACCCGAGGGCCACTCGTTTCCGTGGTGCATGCCCATCATGAACATCACCGGCTTGCCGTCGTCCACGTTGACGTCGTTGGTGACCTCCACGCCGTACACCGAGCGGCCCATCCGGGTCTTGTGCGGCAGCACGAAGTGCTTGACCAGGGCCGGGTTGTCCGCGGCTAGATCGATCATCTCCGCGTTGTAGTCGTTGATTGTCCGGTATGTGGTGCGACCGCTCGGTAGCGTGGTCGGCGGATCGGCGGCCAGCAGGCTGATCGGGCCGGTACGAAGGGACGGAGTGGATGCCTGGGCCGATCCCAGCGCCGGCAGCGCGGCCAGGGCCAGCCCCAGTCCAAGAGCAACAGCCAGCGAACGACGGGGGCGATGCCGGTTCGAGCGAGAGACGAGGTGAAGCACGAGATACAACCTCCCTGATGCATGAATGATTTCTGTCACATTTCCTTGTGACTGCATACTTGTCAACAGATTCGGGGACGGAGAGGAAACCTGATGAGAAGAACCGAGACCAATCCACTGCTCGCCGCACGCCTGAACGAGCTCTTCTCCAAGCACCGCCTCTCCCCGGCGCAGCGGCGGATCGCGCGTTACCTGGTAGCGGCCGGAGCGCAGGCTCCGTTCCTGAACAGCAGCGACATCGCCCGCGCCGTGAACGTCAGCCAACCCTCGGTCTCGCGCTTCGCATTCGCCCTCGGCTTCGATGGCTTCCCCGAGTTCCGCGAGCGATTGCGGGCACTGGCCTACAGCGACCAGGCCCCCGCGGAGGACCCGGCCCGAACCCCGCTGCAACAGCTGGTCGACTTCGAGGCGAAGGCCCTCGCCGACCTCGCCGATTCCTTGGCCGACTCGGACCGCCTGGTACAGGTGGCCGACGCCATGGCAGGTTCGCGACCGCTACCGATCATCGGATTGCGAGTCTCGGCGCCGCTGGCCACCTATCTGTCGGTCTTCTCGGCGAAGGTGCTGCCCGACGTCCGGCTGCACACCACCGCCGGGACCTCGCTCTACGACGACCTGGCCCGAGCCGCCGAGGCCGGTGCCACCTGGGTGCTCGCCGTCGGGATGCCGCGGTATCCGATGGAGTTGCGCCAGGCCCTGTCGTGGGCCCGCGAGTGTGGGCTGTCGGTGGCGCTGATCTCCGACTCCGAGATCGGCCCATTGACCTCCGAGGCCGATATCGTCCTGGCGGCGCCGGTGAACTCCCGCTTCGCCTTCGACTCCCAGGCCGCTCCGTCGGTGCTCTGCACCGCCCTGATGCATACCTTGATGGACCGCCTCCCCGAGACCGATCAGGCCCGTCTGGAGACCTTCGAGCAGCGGGCCATCCGGATCGGTACGTTCCTGGAACCCTGAGCACACTCACCCCGGCCACCCACTACGGTGTCGCCCGTGCCTCTCTACGAATTCGACGGCCACCGTCCCAAGGTCCACCCGACGGCGTTCGTGGCGCCCACCGCCACCCTGATCGGCGACGTCACCATTCACGCGGGTGCCTCCATCTGGTACGGCGCGGTACTGAGGGCGGACTGCGCCCCGATCGTGATCGGTGAGAACACCAATGTGCAGGACAACTCGGTGCTGCACTCCTCACCGCAGAGCACGATGACGATCGGCAGAGACTGCACGATCGGCCACCAGGTGATGTTCCACGGCAACTCGATCGGCGATCGCTCGTTGATCGGCAACGGTGCGGTAGTCCTCGAATGGGTCACCGTCGGGGCCGGCAGCATCGTGGCGGCCCAGTCCCTGGTCCCGAACAAGATGGATGTCCCCGACGGCAAGGTCGCCTCGGGGACGCCAGCCCGGATCAAGGGCGACGTGGACGGGATGGGGGCCTTGATCCTGGAGTACAACCCGGGTGTCTACGCCAACCTGATGGCCACCCACCGCGACAGCTGCCGGGAGATCAGCCGAGCCGAGGCAGAGCGCGACTACCCGGCCTGAGCAGGGTTCTCAGTTGCGCTGGGCGCCCTTCGCGCAGGCGGCATCGTTACGGAATGTGTCACTCAGGCAGGCGCCGTCGAGCAGGGCCCGATGGGCCAGTGGCTGCTTGAGGACAGCGGTCACGGTGTGATCCACATTCGTGCTATCGCAGCTGCCGCCCTCGCTGACCTTGAGGGTCAAGGTGACGTCGCGCGCGGTCTCGTCCACCGAGACCCCCGAGCCATCGACACACCCCTCGGCGGTGTAGGTGATGATCACGTTGTCGCCGTCGAGTTCGTAGGTGGTCCACGGGCGCGGGTCACCGTCGTTGGCGTTGACCGCCACCCAGACCACGGATCCGACCACGACCACGAGCAGCAGACCGAACAGCGCCAGCAGGACGCCCAAGCCCTTCGGGCGATTCTCGCTCATGGCGTCACGGTATCGAGCCGCCCACACCGACCCGGCGTCGGGGCCCCTCCACCCCGCTGAGACGTCAGCGCCGCAGTGGCTCCAGGTAGCCCTCGGCGACCAATTCAGAGATCACCGGCAGGTACTGGCTACGCAACTCGTCGGGGTTCCGGTCCAGGATGCTGGCCAGAGCGTCCAGGATCGCCCCCACGCTCAGATCACCATCACAGGCACCCACCAGGGCCGCTTCGACGGTGTCCGCGCTGCGGGCCCGGCGCAGACCCCGTTGCTGGCGCAGCACCACCTGCGAGGGATCCTCGGCGCCCGGCGCCCCCACCGTCTCCTGGCTGATGTCCTCGCGACGACGCAACAACGAGGCCTCGCTCACCTGGAACCCGCTGGCGGCACTCCATCCGGCGATCGCCGGTGCAATCGGCTGCTCGACGTCGTAGGGCCATTCCAGGAGATCGTGTCGACCGGTTCCACCCCGGCGCAGATTGATCCAGCCGAATCCGACAGCCTCGATGCCTTGCTGCTCGAACCAGTTGAGCCAGGTGTCGTAACGCAGCACATAGTTGGGGGTACCGATGTCACCGCCGTCGCGTAGCCACAGTTCCACGTACTGGGCCGGGTCGAGCACCTCACGCTGCACCACGAACGCATCGCAGCTCCCGTCCAGCCAGGTGGCCAGGCGCTCGTCCCAAGGACGGCCGTCCTCGATGATCCAGTTGGCCAGCACCTGGCACCAGCCACCGTCGTTGAGGTGACCCGGCGCGGCCCGCACGATGTCCTCCACGACCCGGTCCCCGGGCAAGCCGGAGTCGCGGTAGACCAGCCGGTCACCGGTCGCCGGCGAGATCACGAACGGCGGGTTGGTGGCGATCAGGTCGAACTTCTCACCGGCCACCGGTTCCCAGAACGAACCCTCCCGGATATCGACCTCGACCCCGTTCAAGGCGGCGTTGACCTGGGCCGCCCACAGGGCGCGCTTATTGACATCGGTCGCCACCACCTGATCGGCATGACCGCTCATGTGCAACGCCTGGACCCCGCATCCGGTGCCGAGGTCGAGGGCTCGACCGACCGGCTCACGAAGCGTCAACTGGGCCAGCGAAGTGGAGGCCGACGAGATACCCAGCACGTGATCCGACCCGACCTTGTTCGGAAAGCCGTCGAGCCCCGGGGTCAGGTCAGAGACCACCCACAGGTCGCGATCGTCGGCGGCATAGGGACGGCAATCCATCCGGGCCGCGACCTCGGAGAGGGACTGCTCCAGCATCCCGGCATTGCACAGGGTGTCGACCTGGCCGGGCAACGCGCGTTCAGCAGCCTCATGACTGACCGGGGCCTGCAGGAGGAACAACCGGGTCAGGGTCTCCAGCGCGCTGTCCCCGGTGGTGCGGCGCAGGCCGGGCGTCGTCTCATTACGGGCCAACGCCTTGTGCGCATGTTCACCGAGCAGCGCCGCCACCCCGTCGACGGTGAACCCTGCCGTGACCAGGGAGTCGCGCAGCGGGTCGGTGAAGTCAACGTCAGGCATGGGTGAATCCTAGTGTCGCGCGCCCGCGGCTCCCGACACTGGTCGCGCCTGCCTCGGACCGAGGGCGGCTTGGTCTCCGGAGATCAGGAACCCGGGGTCGGGGTCGGAGCGGCCCCCTTCATGTCTGCCATGGCACAGGTCATCAGCGCACTCGTCAGAGCCTTGAAGGCCGGATCGTCCTGAGCCGCCTCCCCCTTGGTCATCCCGGCCGTCATGAAGTCGCGCAACCGATCCTCGGTCAGCGCCTCCCCCAAGCACCCCTGGGCCTCGGCCGACAGCGCGCCGTCGCCCTCGCCGAACGACTTCAACATCATCTGGTGCAGGTCGACGCCACAGTCATCGAACTTGTCGTAGATGGCGCCGGCCTGCTTCTCGGTCACCTTGAACGCACTGAGGTCGAATCCGCCGCTGTCACCACCCGTGGCGAATTCCTCGGGGGTGCCGCCCTTCTTCAACTGATCGACCCCGACGATGTCGACCACGCCTGCACTCCAGCAGGTGGCCTGCTTCTCGTCGATGATCGCGCCGGTGTCCTCATCGTCGGTGATGCTGCCGGCCAGCGCGGCGACATACTCCTTGCCCTCCTTCGAGGAGGACCCGCCCTTGCTCTCACCGTCGCCGCAGGCAGAGAGCACCAACAACGCGGGAACCAGAACGGACAGGGCGGTGCGGATCTTCATGGATTCCTCCGGGGAGCTTCAGTGGGAGCAGGTGTCGAGGGGCCTGGGTCTCTTGTCCACCGCTGGAGAGGACAAACCTCCCGAAGGCATTCGTCTCAGCAGACGTACCTAGGAAGCAAGCGCGGTCTCGGTGTCCGGGTGGATCACGAATACCTTGGCCAGGCCGGTGATCCTGAAGATGCGCAACAACCGATCCTGTCCACACACCAGGCTCAGAGAGCCATCATGTGCTCGGACCTTCTTGAGTCCGCCGACCAGGACACCCAGGCCGGTGGAATCGAGGAACTCGACACCGCTGAGGTCGATCACGATGTCATAGGTACCGGCCTGTACCAGTTCGGTGATCTGGTCACGGAGCTTCGGAGCCGTATAGACGTCGATCTCGCCTCCGACCGCGAGCATGGTCCGCCCTTCGACCACCCGCGTCTCAAGACTCAGGTCCACGTCGTTTCCTTCCCCATCACGTTCCGGCTCCGAGACTGCTGAACTCCGCTATCAAACCACGCTTCGGATGGGGTCGCACACGCACACCGGGTGTCATGACGGCAGTTTCGCGTTCTTCACCGGCACGGTCCCTCCCCCCGTGTCGGAGGGGTTTGCAACACTGCGCGAGTGTCGTCTCTTCCCCGACCGACTCCCGCCGAGCCGGTCCCCACACCGCCCTCAGGCTCGCCGAGTGCCGGTGATACACGTGGTAGCCGATGGTTGCGGAGTGTCGTTCAGGGTCACGAAGATCGGCTGACCCATGCCACGGTGCTCCCCCCTCGGGCGGCAGTATTCGCGGATTGGCCGAGGTGGACCGCTCCGGAATTGAGGGCCCGCCTCGAGGCGCGAGGGATACGACGTCCGTGGCTACATCAGGTGCTGGCCGCGGAAGCCGCCTGGGCCGGCGAGCATGTGGTCCTGGCGACCGGCACCGCCAGCGGGAAGTCGCTGGCCTATCAGTTGCCCGCGCTGAGCCGGATCCTGGCGAGCCGCGGTGTTCGAGGGGAGCGTGGCGCAAGTGTGTTGTACCTGGCACCCACCAAGGCTCTGGCCCAAGACCAGTGGAACTCACTGGCAGAACTGGGCAGTGGCGTGCGCATGGCCACCCATGACGGCGACTCCAGTACCGAACAGCGCGAATGGGCACGTGAGCACGCCGAGTACCTGCTCACCAATCCCGACATGCTGCACAACTCGATGTTGCCCGGGCATGAGCGATGGACCCGGTTCTGGCGACGTCTCGACCTGGTCGTGGTCGACGAGATGCACCACTACCGCGGATTCTTCGGCGCTCACGTGGCTCAGATCCTGCGCCGGCTGCGAAGGGTGGCCTCGCTCCACGGCGCCACTCCCACCTTCGTACTGGCCTCGGCCACAGTGGCCGATCCGGAGGTGTCCGCCGCTCGTCTGACCGGCCTCCCGGTGGTGCCGGTGACAGCCGATCATTCACCCCGGGGGTCCATCACCATCGGACTGTGGGAACCACCCTTCACCTCGTTCGCGGGGGAGCACGGTGCACCGGTACGCCGCTCGGCGCCGGCGGAGGCCGCCGATCTGATGACCGACCTGATCGTCCAAGGCGTACGCACACTCACCTTCGTGCGCTCGCGTCGTGGCGCCGAACAGGTGGCTGGTGCGACAACGCGCCTGCTCGCCGAGGTGGACCCCGCCTTGTCGGATCGGGTGGCTTCCTACCGGGGTGGCTACCTCCCCGAGGAACGACGAGAACTGGAAGGTCGGCTGCGTGATGGCAGCCTGCTCGGGCTGGCGGCCACCAACGCCTTGGAGTTGGGCATCGACGTGCAGGGGCTCGATGCGGTCGTGGTGGCCGGGTTCCCGGGGACGCGCGCCGCGCTGTGGCAGCAATGGGGACGCGCGGGACGCTCCGGGCAGGACGCACTGGGCCTGCTGGTCGCTCGCGAGGACCCCCTGGACACCTATCTGGTCACCCACCCCGAGGTGCTGCTCGGCAGTCCGGTCGAGGCCAGTGTGTTCGACCCGGACAATCCTTACGTGCTGGGCCCCCACCTGTGCGCGGCCGCATTCGAGCACCCACTGACCGAGGAAGACTTCGAGGTGTTCGGACCGCGAGCCGCCGAGACCGTCGCCGGGCTCACGGCAGCGGGCCTGCTCCGTGAGCGTCTGCACGGCTGGTTCTGGACCGACCATCGTCGAGCCAGCGACCTGGCCGACATCCGATCGGCAAGCGGCTCCCCCGTCCAACTGCTGGAGACCGACACCGGCCGTGTGGTGGGCTTCATGGACGCCGGGAGCGCCCACACCCAGGCCCATCCCGGCGCCGTGTACGTGCATCGCGGCGAGACCTGGCTGGTGGACTCTCTGGACCTGGACGAACACGTGGCCACGATGCAACGTGCCCGAACCGAGTACTACACCTCGGCCCGAGAGGTCACCGACATCACCGTCGTGGCGCAGCGACAGCACCGGCTGTGGGGCCGGTGTCGGCTCGCGCTCGGCGAAGTCGAGGTGGCCAGCCAAGTGGTCTCCTTCATCCGCCGGCGCTCACCGAGCGGAGAGGTGCTCGGCACCGAACCGCTGGATCTGCCGGTGCGTACCCTGCGCACCAGTGCGGTGTGGTGGACCGTGCCGGATCAACTGCTCGTTCAGGCGGGACTGGAGGCACGCGACCTGCCCGGCGCCGCCCACGCAGCCGAGCATTGTGCGATCGGTCTACTCCCGTTGTTCGCCACCTGCGACCGGTGGGATATCGGTGGGGTCTCCACGGCTCGGCACCCCGACACCGGACTGCTCACCGTGTTCGTGCACGACGGACATCCTGGGGGCGCCGGCTTCGCCGAGCGAGGGTTCCACGCGGCCGAAGCGTGGTTGACCGCCACCCGGGAGACCATCGCGAGCTGCGGATGCGACGAGGGATGCCCCTCCTGCGTGCAGTCGCCCAAGTGTGGCAACCAGAACGAGCCACTCGACAAGGCAGCCGCGTTGGTCCTGCTGGAGGTATTGCTCTCAGAGTCCCCGCGACGATCATGACCGTGCCCTTCTCTGCTGCGTGGTGACCTCTGCGCAGCGCTGCGATCCGTCCGCCCGGCGCGCGCCCGGGCAGTGAAGTCATGGACCTGACCCAGCCAGTGCGGACCCGGGATGATCACCTGTACCCAGAACTCCCGGCCCTGCCGGTCGCAGGCCGTCAGCCTCGCACCGTTGCCGGCGGCGACCCGCGCTGCCGCCGCACACCCTGCCGGATCGCCGGCCGCAGCCAGTGCGGCCAGGTCAGCCGCAGCCTGTGCCCGGCGCTGTGCCAACACCATCCCGCTGGCGACCGCGAGCCCGGATCCCAGGACCAGCAACATCCCCACCATCGCCAACACCAGCACCGTCCCGGCACCGCGTTCGGTGCCGTGTCGAGGGCCGTCTCCAATGCCGGGAGCCCGCCTGTTCAGGGTGCCGCCTCGGTCAGCGCCACGGCTCGGGCACGCACCTCGACGCCGATCAGGTCGATCAGTCCCCCGCCCGGAGGGTCCAGCCGGGCCCGCACCGTCACCGTCACCTCGCCTCCTTGGACAGCCACACTCACCACCGACCCCTGTGGTGCCACGCGATGGGCCACGTCGGTTGCGGAATCGGCGGAGTCTCCGCGAGCCAGAGCTCTGGCCGCCTCTCGGGCCGCATCCACCACCTGGATCTGAGCCACCACCACGGTCAGCAACCACGCCATCGCCAGACTGACCACCATCAGCAGGGGAAGCCCCAGGGCGAGCTCGGCGGTCACCACGCCGCGCTCGCCCCGAGACGTTCGGGGACCTTCCCGACTCACCCGATGCCCAGCAGGGTGAATACGTGATTGAACAGCTTCTTCAGCATCGAACTGCCGAAACCCCCGGTCAGCATCGTGTAAAGCAGACCTGCCAAGCCTGCTCCGGCTGCTGTACCCACCGCGTACTCGGCGGTCGTGATGCCACGTTGTTCTGCCCCACCCCGGACCAGCCGGAGTCTGTGTCGGTGCATTGGTACCTCCCCTCCGGACCGCGGACGCGGCCCCTTGACTCCACTTTGGTGCTTCGACGAGACCTGTGGCAGAAGGGAGGCGGATCGGTGGAGGGCCGGAAACGAGTACCCGCCTGTGGACAGCGGGGCGACCCCACGACGACGGGCCGCGTACGCGGACTCAGACCAGGACCGAGCCGACCAGACCGGCCACGAGTGGCACCACGCCCAATACCAGGAACGCCGGTAACAGGCATACCCCCAGCGGAACCGCGGCCCGCACTCCAATCGTCCGCGCGGAGTTCTCGACCGCGATCCGTTCCTGCTGGCGCAGTTCGTCGGAGAGTCGGTGTACAGACTCCACCACCGAGGCGCCCGTACGGTGAGCTCGAATCAGCGCCCTACCCAGATCGCCCAGCAGCGGGTCAGCGGCCATCGAGTGCCACACCTGACCCTGATCCACCCCCACCGCCAGCGCGGCCAGGGGCTCAGCGAGTAGTCGAGCGCCGGGTCCGGGCAGTGCCGTCGTCACGATGCGCAGCGCCTCGGTCGGCGAAGCACCGGCCCGGAGCGGTCCGACCATCAACCCCACCAGATGCGGCAGGTCCCGACGCACCGCCAACGGGTCGGGACCCTCCCGAGGCCCCGACATCCGTCGAGACCAGCGCCACACCCCCAGCGCCACGCCGAAGGCGACGGGCCAGGCTCCCGACCCGAGCAGACCGATCAAACCGCCGCCCAGCCCCAGGGAGACACCGAGTCGGACCGACATCGGCCACGGCCCGACCTGGTCGGCGACCGCCGCCCGTGGAGCCCCCTTCCGGTGCGGTACCAGGCCGGTGGGCGCACCTACCGCGGCGGCGATCCCGGCCGCGACTCCGGCCAGCACCAGTAACCCGCTCACAATTCCCGCTCCACGCGACGAGCCAACTGGTCGATCCAGCCGACCCCGAGCATGGCCAGCACCAGGCCCACTACCAAGCAGCCCAGGCCGAACCCGGTACCCAGCAAGAACCCCAGGGGGTCGGCGCCGGTTCCGAGCGCGAGCAACCAGGTGAACACCGGCAGCATCGCCATCAGTCGAGCGGTGGCCCGGGCCGAGGACAGTTCGGCGTTCACTACCCGCCGGGTGACGGCATCCGCGCGCAGCATGAGCGCGGTGGCCCGCAGCGAGGTTGCCAATCCGTCGCCGACCCGCTGTGAGACTGCCCAGGCTGCGGCCACCAATCGGAGGTGGTCGCAGCCCGGTGCCGCTGCGGCGAGTCGCAGTGCCGCCACCACGTCCGATCCGAGCGTGGCCGCCCGTGCCACCCGCGCCAGGGCCGGGCAGACCTCCGCCGCGTCGACCAGCGCCCGCACCGCAGGCGACCCGGATTCGAGATCGGCCACCAGGCCCTCGCAAGCAGCCAGCACCTGCACCGCCCCCAGGCGGGTCAGTTCCGCTCGGCGCGCCCTGCGGAGCAGGATCAGCGAACCGATCAGGGCCGCTCCCGCCGCCGCGACCCACCCGAGAAGCAAAGGGCCGGCACCGGTAGCCAGTCCTAGGAGGGTGCCCGAGAGCACCACCACAACCACCACCAAGAGCCGAGCGTGGTGACGGTGCCCGAGAGACACCGCCCGGGGCGGGAACGGTCCCAGCAGCAGTGCCGCCGCGGACGCCGCGGCGGCACTGACACCGGCCAGTTCCATTCCGACCTGGAACGACTCACCCATCCGGGCGACCCAGCGCCAGTTCGAGCCGTTCGGCGCCGGGCCCGAGCAACGGACGGCCGTCCCGTCGCCAGGTGACGGCGGGGATCATCTCGACCAGGCCGACGCCGTCACGAACCGGGACACCGATCTGTCTGAGTCGACGCTGCCCGTCTCGTTCTCGAACCAGGTGCACCACCGCACCGATCGCCGCCGCCACCTGGCTGTGGGCCGCGTCCCGCCCCATACCTGCCGCACCGGCGAGAGCCTCCAACCGGGCCGGGAGCTCGGCGACTCCGTTGGCGTGGACGGTGCCGCAGCCCCCCTCGTGTCCGGTATTGAGCGCCGCCAACAGATCCGTCACCTCGGCACCTCGGACCTCGCCGACGACCAACCGGTCCGGACGCATCCGCAATGCCTGTCGGACCAGCGTCCGAAGGGTCACCTCGCCGGCACCCTCGATATTGGCCGGACGAGCCTCGAGCCCCACCACGTGCGGATGGTCGGGTCGCAACTCCCCGGCGTCCTCGACCAACACGATCCGCTCGCCCGGGTCGACCTGTGAGAGCAGCGTGCTGAGCAGAGTGGTCTTGCCGGTACCGGTGCCACCGGTGACCAGGAACGAAGTCCGCGAGCCGATCAGGTCCCGGAGCAGTCTGGCCCCGTCGGCGGTCACGCTGCCCGCATGTTGGAGCTGTTCGAGGGTCCAGGTCCGGGTCGGGGGAACCCGCAGCGACAACAGCGTGCCCGGGCGGGCGAGCGGCGCCAGCACGGCATGGAACCTGGTGCCGTCGGGCAACCGCACATCGACGTGCGGGGTGGCATCGTCGAGCCGCCGACCAGCCATCCCGGCCAGCCGCTGGGCCAGCCTCCGAACCGACTCCTCATCGGGGAAGTGCCATCCCTCGGGTTCCAGCCCTCCACCCCGGTCCACCCACACCTGGGCGGCCCCGTTGACGAGTACGTCGGTGACCCCCGGCTCACGCAGCAGAGGTTCGAGCGGACCGGCGCCCAGCACCTCGCGGCGCAGCTGCTCGTGGACCGCCAGCACCGTGGCGTCGCCCACCGGTCCGCCCTCGGCCCGCAACGCCCCAGCCACCCGGTGGGGAGTCAGCTCACCCGGCTCCTGAGCCAACCGGGCTCGCACCGCCTCGACCAGGGCCGGATTCATCGAAGCGCCTCGGCCGGCGCCGCCGAGAGGTGCCACAACACCTCGCTCGCAGCCCGGGCCAGCGGCCCCCGACGGCTGCGCACCGGGCCCAGGCCCAGGTCCACCGACTCGGTCAGACCACGCTGGTCGACCATCCGGGCCAGCACCTGACGACCCATCACCTCCTGGACCGCGATCGTGCTGCTGTGCGGCCCGCGCACCACGAGTCCCAACCGGCCGGACGGCACGGTGCTGAGCAACCTACCGGCACTGGCCAGTCCCGCCAGGTCGGCGCGGACCACCACGATCACCAGGTCCAACCGAGGCACCCAGTCGATGAGGCCCCGGTCACGGGGCAGATCCAGCACCACCACCGCGTGACCACGCAGACCGGCCGCCAGCGCCTCACGCGCGGTCTGATCCGAAACCGGGGACGGGCGCTCACACCAACTCAACACGCCCGCCCCAGCCGAGCGAGGCAGTGCCTCGCGCAGCGACCGGGCGCCGAGACGTCCGGGATTGCGAGCCAGGGATTCCCAGCCCACCTCGCCAGCGGCGGCAAGCCCGGCGATTCGTCCCTGTCCCGGCCCCCAGGGATCCAGATCGAGCACCATGGCCGGCGCGGATCCCGCCGCGGTGAGGACCAACGCACAGGCCAGCACGCTGGCACCCGCACCACCGCTTCCTCCGACCACGCCGATGCTTCGGCCCGGCCCGGCTCCCGGGTCGAGCAGGTCACTGAGCAACTCGACCAGGGCCCGTTCAGCGCCCGGCAACTCCACTACCGACTCGGCCGCCACCTCCAGCGCCGCCCGGAGATGCCCATCGGCCACCTCCCCGAAGCTCACCACGAACACCAGCGGACGGCGGGGCGGCGCCAAGGCGGCCACCGCGGCCACCAGATCGGTCCCGACCAATACCGCCGAGGCGGACCGCCACCCGGCCAGGGCCGCACCCGGGTCCCGCGCATGTTCGGGCACCACTCCCGCCGCGGCGGCGAGTCGCATCAGCTCCTCACGCAGCAGTGGGTCGGCCGTGACCAACAGCGGGGTCGTCATAGCGATACCCTGCGCCGTCCCGACCCCGCTCGGGGGCTGCGCCGGAGCCCGGTGGAGAACACCGGTCGAGCACGGGGCACCCTCATCTTGTGGACAGCCCAGATCCGGGGGACACGGGTCTGGGCCTTCCCTCGATGCCTACGATGAAGTCATGCCCCGCCCTACCGCGGCCTTCTTCGACCTGGACAAGACGATCATCGCCAAGTCCAGCACGCTGGCCTTCTCGAAGCCGTTCCAGGCTGGCGGTCTGATCACGCGTCGCTCCATGCTGCGCTCGGGATACGCACAGTTCGTCTACCTGGTCGGCGGAGCCGACCACGACCAGATGGAGAAGTTGCGGGCGTTCATGTCGACTCTGGTAGCCGGCTGGGATGTGTCGGTGGTGCGTGAGATCGTCGCCGACACCCTGCACAATATCGTCGATCCGCTCGTCTACAGCGAGGCGGTGGACCTGATCGAGGAGCACCGAGCTGCCGGTCGCGACATCGTGATCGTGTCGGCCAGCGGCAGCGACGTGGTCGAACCGATCGGGGCCATGCTGGGTGCCGACAGGGTCATCGCCACCTTGCTCACGATCGAGGACGGTCGCTATACCGGTGAGATCGAGTACTACGCCTACGCCGAGGCCAAGGCCGAGGCCATCCAAGACCTGGCCGTCCAGCAGGGCTATGACCTGACCGAGTGCTACGCCTACAGCGACTCGGTCACCGACGTGCCGATGCTGGAGACAGTGGGTCATGCCTACGCTGTCAACCCCGACAAGGAACTGCGCAAGGTCGCCGTTCAGAAAGAGTGGCCGGTGCTGGTGTTCAACCGGCCGGTCGCGCTGCGAACCCGGGTCCCCGGCGCGAAGCAGACGCTCGCAGCGCTCGCCGTCGGTGGGGCTGTGGCACTCGGTGGAATCCTCTGGGCGGCCGCGCGTAAGAAGCCCGACGCCTGACCGTCCCTCGCCTCACGGTGACGAACGTCCCTCACCGCAACTGGCCGGTACTCGGACGTTCGCCTCGGATCAGGTCTTGTCCCCGAACCCACATCGGAGTAGAAACGGTGGCACGCAACACCCCACGGGACGTTCGAGACCGACGCGGCGACCTACCCTTCCCACAGGGCGCAGACCACCGGAAGACTTCCGGGGTCGCAAGTGAAGAGTGCACGCTAGGTACTCCTCGACCCGTGACCAACGGCGGCACCCGGTCACAGACCGGGTGCCGTTCGTCTGCGAGTCGAAGCACCGCCCACCATCTCGACGGCAACGGACCAGGTCGACGGCAGCAGGGCTCAGGTGCGCAACGGGCTGGCCTCGGCGCCGGCGGCGAAGGCTTCGGCGGCGTAGAGGACCCAGGCGTGCATGCCCTGCTGGGAGCCGGTCGCATAACCCTGCAGATTCGACTCGTACTGAGCCCGCAAAGCCAGGTGCCCGGCCTCGGGCACTACCAAGGACTTCTCGTCCACCCCGCGGGCCACCAGCAGCAGTCGCTCGGCCGCTCGGGCGACGAGTCCGTTGTGGGAGGCGAAAGGCGCCGCCGTAGCCAGATCGGCATGCACCACGGCCGCGACCAGCAGCGCGGGTGAATCGGTCGTTGTGCCGAGCGCCCCGGCGAGCTGGTGCAACCGCTGCGCCGAATCCGCGTCCCGGGGACGGCCCAATTGGTCGGCCGGAAGCGAGCCCACCGCCACGATCGCGTGCAGTCGGGCGAGGGCCTGGAGTGGCGTCTGCCGCAGCACCGGTACCAGAGCGAGCAACTGGGTCGAGAGGCGCACCGATGCCTCGGCCACCTCGTCCATCTTCCCGTCCCGGACATCATCCTGGGTGGACCTCGACCCCTCCAGGACGGCCGAGGCCCACGCACCCCGCAAGAGCGACTGGGCGGTCTGCTCGGGGCTGGTCCGCCGCAGGCCGCGGTCGCGCAACAGGACATCGATCCCGTCCCGGGTCGCCGCATAGGCCGAGGGAACTCCCTCGAGTTGGGCCAGCCACGCCATGGGATCCACGCTCACGGGCCCCCACGCTAGTAGCCTGAGCAGGATGAACGACGAGCAGCCCCTCCGCCTCTCCTTCGGCCCCGTGGCCGAGGCCTACGACCGCGGCCGTCCGGAGTACTCCGAGGAGACCGCGGACTGGCTCGCCGGGACCGACCCACTCGACGTGCTCGAGCTCGGTGCCGGCACCGGAAAGCTCACCGCGCGACTGGTCGCACTCGGGCATCGGGTACACGCCACCGACCCCGACGAGGGGATGCTGGACGTCCTGGCCCGTAACGTGCCCCAGGCGCGCACCGCGACCGCCTCCGCCGAGGAGCTGCCGTTCGCCGACAAGTCCTTCGACGTGGTGGTGGTGGCCCAGGCGTTTCACTGGTTCGATCATGGCCGGGCCCTACCCGAGATCGCCCGTGTTCTGCGGCCGACCGGACGCATCGCCCTGGTCTGGCATGTGCGCGACACCCGGATCCCGTGGGCCCGCAAGCTCGGCACGGTCCTGGGAGGTCATGACAGCGAGGCGTCCATCGAGGCCGAGGTGGAGCCGCTGATCGCGTCGCGCTACTTCGGGGTGGTCGCCGAGGCCAGCTTCAAGACCTGGCAGCACCTCAACACCGAGACCCTGCGCGACCTCGCCCTGTCCCGCTCGAATATCGCCTCCCTGGGTGCCCAGCAGCGGGAGGCCCGGATCCGTGAAGTGCTGGACTTCTATGACGGCTACGGCCGCGGCATGGACGGCATGGAGCTGCCCTACCTGGCCAGGTGTTGGAGCGCGTCGGTGATCGAGCGGGCCCAGCCGGTCACCCCGCCCGTGGCGGGTCCGAGTACGGAGCTGGACGATGCCTCGGATCCGGCGCCGAAGTCGGCCGATGTCCCCGAAGACACTCAGGCATTCGTGCCGGACGGGATGAACCCGGTGAACGCCGAGACCGACACCGAGGCCGATCAGACCGCCGCCCGAGCGAAGCGGTCCCAAGAGATCTTCCTCTCCGACGGTACCGACACCGACATGCTGCTCATCGATTTCCGCTGATGGGGCAGTTCTTGTTTCCCTCCCGGTAACTACTAGCGCCGTGTCGGCGCTCAGTCGGAGACCCGGGGTGATCCTGGGGCAACTCTCATGCAACGTTGCGCCAGGTGGAATGGCCCGGTGATGTGCACCACAGCCGACGGGTAGATTGGTGGTCATCAATAACCGCCGATTGATCCACGTCGATCCAGGAGGGCCGATGCCCGACGAGACTCTGTCGAACCTACTGCACGAGAACCGCCGTTTCGCCCCGCCCGAGGCGTTGGCCGCCGAAGCGAATGTGACCGCCGAGGCCTACCAACGCGCCGCGGAGGACCGGCTGGGCTTCTGGGCCGAGGCGGCAGAGCGCCTGGACTGGGGCCAGAAATGGGACCAGGTTCTGGACTGGTCGAATCCGCCATTCGCCAAGTGGTTCACCGGTGCGACCATCAACGCGTCGGTGAACTGTGTCGACCGTCACGTGGACGCCGGGCGAGGGGACAAGGTCGCCCTGCACTGGGTCGGCGAGCCCGAGGGCGACTCTCGCGACATCACCTACGCGCAACTGCAGGACGAGGTCTGCAAGGCCGCCAACGCGCTCACCGAGCTGGGCGTGACCAAGGGTGATCGGGTCGCGATCTATCTACCGATGATCCCCGAGACGGTGGTCACCATGCTGGCCTGCGCTCGGTTAGGTGCCCCGCACACGGTCGTCTTCGGCGGCTTCTCCGCCGATGCCCTGGCCACCAGGATCATCGACTGTGACGCCAAGGTCGTGGTGACCTCCGACGGCGGCTACCGGCGCGGTGCCCCCTCGGCGCTGAAGCCCGCCGTCGACGAAGCCTGCGAGAAGACCTCGGCGCAGGGACACGAGGTCGAGCACGTGCTGGTGGTGCGTCGTACCGGCCAGGACGTGGAGACCTTCGACCGGGACGTGTGGTGGCACGACGTCGTGGAGCGTCAGTCGCCCCAGCACACCGCCGAGCTGCACGACTCCGAACACCCGTTGTATGTCATGTACACCTCGGGAACCACCGGTAAGCCGAAGGGGATCCTGCACACCACCGGCGGCTACCTGGTCGGCACCTCCTACACGCACTGGGCGGTCTTCGACCTCAAGCCCGAGACCGACGTCTACTGGTGCACGGCCGACGTGGGCTGGGTGACCGGCCACTCCTACCTGGTCTACGGCCCACTCGCCAACGGCGCGACCCAGGTGCTCTACGAGGGGACGCCGGACTCACCGCACAAGGGCCGCTGGTGGGAGATCATCGAGAAGTACGGCGTCACGATCTTCTACACCGCGCCCACCGCGATCCGGACCTTCATGAAGCAGGGAGACGACATCCCGGCGAAGTTCGATCTTTCCTCGATTCGGCTGCTCGGCTCGGTAGGCGAGCCGATCAACCCCGAGGCGTACGTCTGGTATCGCGAACACATCGGCGGCGGGTCGACACCGATCGTCGATACCTGGTGGCAGACCGAGACCGGTCAGATCTTGATCTCCCCGTTGCCCGGCGTGACCCACTCGAAGCCGGGTTCGGCCATGACCGCACTGCCCGGCATCGTCGCCGACGTGGTCGATGACGAGGCACGCTCGGTACCCGACGGGTCCGGCGGCTACCTGGTGATCCGCGAACCCTGGCCGGCCATGTTGCGCACCCTGTGGGGCGACGACCAGCGGTTCATCGACACCTACTGGACCCGCTGGCCGGGTCTCTACTTCGCCGGGGACGGCGCGAAGAAGGACACGGACGGCGACATCTGGGTACTCGGCCGGGTCGATGACGTGATGAACGTGTCGGGTCACCGGCTGTCCACCACCGAGATCGAATCCGCCCTGGTCAGCCACCCGATGGTGGCCGAGGCTGCGGTCGTGGGCGCGGCCGATGACATGACCGGCCAGGCGGTGGTGGCCTTCGTGATCCTGCTCGACTCGTTCACCGAGGGCGGCGGATCCGACAACTCGGCCGTCTCCGAGGAACTGCGCAAGCATGTCGCCTCCGAGATCGGTCCCATCGCCAAGCCGCGTCAGGTGATGGTCGTGCCCGAACTCCCCAAGACCCGTTCGGGCAAGATCATGCGCCGCCTGCTCAAGGATGTGGCCGAGGGCCGCGACGTGGGCGACGTGAGCACCCTGGCCGACTCCGGCATCATGGACCTGATCAAGGCCCAGCAGGACGCGCGCTGAGCGTGCGGTCGGGGGTCACGGTTCGCCGTGGCCCCCGACCCCTCGGTTCATTCCGCGGTCGTGGCCCCTCGGGTGGCCCACCGGAGCAGCAGGACCCCGATCACCGCCGACGTCACCGAGGCCAACAAGATCCCCACCTTGGCCGCATCGGTGAACTCCACATGGTCGGGGAATGACAGACCGGCAATGAAGAGTGACACCGTGAAGCCGACCCCGGCCACGGCACCCAGACCGAGGATCATCGGCCAGTTCGTCCCCTGTGGCAATCGGCCGGCCCGGAACCGTACCGCCAACCAGGTGGCCGCCAGGATCCCTACCGGCTTACCGATCACCAGACCAGCCATCACCGCCAGCGCGACCGGGGAGAGCACCACGGAACCGAAGCCACCGAAGTTCACTCCGGCATTGGCCAGCGCGAAGAGCGGCAGCACCAGGTAGGACGAGATCGGATGCAGAGCAGCCTGGATCCTTTCCACCGGGGGAACCGAGTGCGCCATCAGATAGTTCAACCGGGACAGTTCTTCGGGATCGAGCTCGTTGTCGGCCAGGGCCGACCGGGTCTCCTGACGAACCACCTTCTGGTCGAACAGCGGGACGGTGGGGGTCAACAGTCCGATCGCGACCCCGGCCAGGGTGGCGTGGACGCCCGACTGGAGCAGCGCGAACCAGATCCCGACCCCCAGGATGACGTAGGCGGACGTGGTCCAGATCCGGCGGTATCGCAACAGAGCCATCAGGGCCAACCCGGCCACCGCCGCACCCAGCCAGAGCAGGGACAGACCCGCGGTGTAGAAGACAGCGATCACCAGGATCGCACCGATGTCGTCGGCGATCGCCAGCGTGAGCAGGAACAACCGGGCTGCCGAAGGGATCCGCGAACCGAGCAACCCGAGCACACCGACCGCGAAGGCGATGTCGGTGGCCATCGGGATCCCCCAACCGTGCACGCCTTCGCCGGCGGCCCCGGTAATGGCCACATAGAGAAGCGCCGGGATCGCCATGCCGCCGAGCGCAGCCATCACCGGGAGCGCGGCGGCCCGCGGGTCGCGCAGATCCCCTTTGACCAACTCGTACTTGATCTCCAGGCCGACGACGAAGAAGAAGATCACCATCAGGGCGTCGTTGACCCATTCCTGCAGCGAATGGGTCAACGCCCAGTCGCCGAAGCCGACGGTGACATCGGTATGCCAGAAGGATCCATAGGACCCTGACCACGGCGAGTTGGCCCAGACCAGCGCCACCAGTGCGGCCACGATCAACAGGATGGATCCCGCCGATTCGATCCGCAGAAATTCTCGGACCGGCCGGGCCAGCTTGGCCAGTGGACGATCGCTCTCGATATAGGCCGGGCCGTTGGCCCAGGTCTCGGAATCTGGTGCTGGGGTTCGTCCGGTACTCACCTTCGAGGTGCCTCCCTCACAGGGCGCCACCCGAGTAGAGGGTGCGCCGATGACATGTCCGACTCCGTTCACGGAGACGTGCCGACCAGACTTCCCGGCTCACCTGTGGCCCACTCTACCGAGTGGCCGCAGGGCGGTGTGTAAGGTCACGTTCGATGGCGCCCGGCCATCCGCTGAGGCGAGACAGGGAAGACGCATGGCAACGGAACCGGTCAACAACGAAGAGCCGACCATCGGCCGCCTGGTCAGCGATGCCACCAAGGACATTTCGACTCTCGTGCAGAACGAGATCAAGTTGGCTAAGTCCGAACTCAAGGTCAGCGTGAAGAACGGCACCAGCGGCGCCCTCTACTTCGCCGCCGCGGGCTTCCTCGCCCTCCTCGCCGTGATCATGTTCTCGGTGGCCGCGGCCTATCTGATCAACTGGAACGGCCGGGGACTCGCCCTGCACTGGGCGTTCCTGATCGTGACCGCCTTCTATCTCGTCGTGGCAGCCCTGTTCGGTCTGTTCGGGGTGCGCAAGGTCAAGAAGGTGAAGGGCCCCGAGCGCGCGATCGCTCAGGCGAACGCCACCGTCAACCGGCTCAAGGGCTGACCACCATCATCAGGTGAGCACCGAGGTCAGGCACAACCGCCCGTGCCGACCGGGGAGACGGCCTGTCGACCCGCGGCCGCGGCCTCGCTGACCTGATCGACGGTCAACGCATACCCGGTCTCCGAATCCGACACCGACGCGGCGAAGACCAGACCGAGCACCTTGCCGTCCGCACCGACGACCGGGCCACCCGAGTTGCCGGGACGCACCGTGGTACGCAGCGAGAGCACCTCCCGGATCACCGATCCGTTCCCGTAGATGTCGGGCGAGCGCAGCCGTTGGTTCGACCGCACCCGTCCCGGACGGGCGTCATAGGGCCCGTCCTGGGGATAGCCGAGCACGGCCACCCCCTGCTTCGCGGTAGCGGGCCGCTCATCGAATCTCAATGGTTTCAACGCCGCGTCATCGAAGGAGAGCACCGCGATGTCCAGTTGACTGTCGTAGTGCACCACCTCGGCCGACAGGGTGCCCGAAGGCGTGATGATCTCGGGATCGGTGACTCCGGCGACCACGTGCGCGTTGGTCATCAGCCGATCGGGGGCGTAGACGAATCCACTGCCCTCGATCCCGCGTCCACACGCGTTACTGCCATGGATCTTGAGCACCGATGCCTGGGCCGCTTGGACGCCGTGTCGGGTCACGATGTCCTTCGGCACCCCGGGCACGTCGACGATCCGTTCCGGTGCGAACGGCTCCAGGTAACGAGGGAAGAAGGTGCTTCCCACCACGTTGTTGAACGCCTCCAGCAGCTTCGTCGAGCCACCCGGCATCACCCGATTGACCTTGCCGAGCACCGTGGACTCACGCACCAGCGGCGTGATCCCACCCATAGGGGAGCCCGAGACCGCGACCCCCAGGGCCCAGGCCACGAGCAGGACCGCCGCCGCGGAGAGCACCGCGCCACCGATCGCATCGACCGAGCGGATCGGCTGCCATTTGATCCGGTCCCGGATCCGGGACCCGAGGAACTGCAGCACCGCCTGGCCCAACGAGGCCGTCAGGATCACGATGAACAGCGCCATCATCGTCACCCAGGTGCCGGGATCGGCGTTGCCGAGCACGGTGGGAGCCAGCCAGATGCCGAAGATGCCGCCGGCCAGCAGGCCGACGGTGGCGAATGCCCCGGTGACGAAGCCCTGCCAGTAGCCCGACAGTGCGTAGGCAGCCACCAGTACCAGGAGGATCCAGTCCAGGACGTTCACAGGGCGCTCCCCAATTCGGTGTTCTGCGGGTACTCCCGTTCTGGCCCATCACCGGCGAACATGTATTCGGGTAGGTCGCGCACATTGCCGCGCTCCCAGTCGGCTCCCCAACCGATGTGCTCGAAGAACCGGGCCACGATCCCGGCCGTGAACCCCCACAGGATCACGTCGTGCTCGGGACCGATCAGGAAGCCTGGCCCGAGCCAGCCGGAGGGGTGGCGTACCGCGATCCGGTTCGCCGGATTGAGCAGGTCGGAGATCTCCTCGGTATGGATCGCGTGGACCTCCTCGGGGCTCGCCGGGTACACCTCGCCCTTGTGCGCCCAGTAGCCGAGCACCGGAGTCACCGCATGATTGCTGGGTGGAAGCCACAGTTCGGGCAGGGTACCGATGATGACGACCTCGTCGGGGTCCAGACCGATCTCTTCGTGCGCCTCCCGTAGGGCGCCCTGGACCGCAGTCTCCCCCGGATCGAGGGAACCACCGGGAAACGAGACCTGACCGGGGTGACTGCGCATCGTATGTGACCGCTCGGTGAGCACGATCTCCCCGTCCCCGTCCCCGTCGGTGTCCGCGAACAACAACAGCACGGCGCTGCGTCGCGGCTCCGCATCCGCCGGCACCTGGTATCGAGTCAGGTCGTGGACGGTGATGGTCCGGGCACCCTCGACGACCGGTGCCAACCACGCGGGCAGACCCGCCGGCACCTCGAACTCGGCGGCTTCACTCATCGGACGGCTCCTCTCGGGGCGTCGAGTCGGTCCCCGACCCGCCCGCCGGGGACGAGCCTCCCACGTCGGATCCCAGCACGTCGGATCCCAGCACGTCGGATCCCAGCGCCTCGGTGACCATCGCCTCGAGCTGGCCCAACGACCTCACCTCGACGTACTCCTGATGCACCACTCGGCCCTCGGCGTCCACGACCGCCCAGAACGGCAGACCCCGCAGCCTGGTGAACGGAGCCTTGCCGTTGAGCGTCCCGTCCTCGTCGCGCAGCAGCCGGTAGCTCACCCCCGTCTCCCGAGCCAGGGCGCGAGCCTGCTCCAGCTGAGGGTCCTGGTAGTCGATGCCCACCACGTCGACGGAGCCGGCATATTCCTCGGCGAACTGTTGGAGGATCGGCATCTCGGTACGACACGGCGTACACCAGCTGGCCCACAGATTGACCACCAGGGGGCCGTCGAGGTCTCGCAGCGACACCTGCGTCTCCGTCGCACCTGCGTCCAGAGACAGCGTAGGCAACGTGATGTCGGGGAGCGCATCGTTCGCCGATCCGCCGCCGCCACAGGCTGCCATCGAGACGGCCAGGAGCAGGGATCCGGTGCCCGCGGCGATCCGCCGAAGGATCATGCAGGCCCCTGGTCGCGAACCAGCGCGGCGGCCTGCGCCGGGTCGATCGGCCCCTCTCCGAATGAGGGACACCAGTGTGCCAACGGGCAGGCGCCGCAGGCCGGCTTCTTGGCATGGCAACGCCGACGACCATGCCAGACGACATGGTGGCTGAGCATGGTCCAGTCCTTCTTCTCGAACAGTTCCGCGATCGCGAACTCGACCTTCACCGGGTCGGTCTCCTGGGTCCAGCCGAACCGGCGCACCAATCGGCCGAAGTGCGTGTCGACCGTGATCCCGGGCACCCCGAACGCGTTGCCGAGCACCACGTTCGCGGTCTTGCGTCCCACACCGGGCAGGGTCACCAGATCCTCGAGTCGCCCCGGAACCTGACCCTCGTAGTTCTCCACCAGGGCCGCGGAGAGCTTGAGGAGGGCGGTGGTCTTCTGTCGAAAGAACCCCAGTGGTCCGACGATCCGCTCCAGATCCTCGCGGGTGGCGGCGGCCATCGCAGCGGGGTCCGGATAGGCGGCGAACAGGGTCGGGCGTACCGCGTTGACCCGACGGTCCGTGGTCTGGGCGCTCAGCACGGTCACCACGAGAAGTTGGAACGGGTCGTCGAAGTCCAGTTCGCAGCGGGCGTCTGGATAGGTCTCGGCCAGTACCCGGTTGATCTTGCGGGCACGGCGGACCAGGGCCACGTCAGGCCTGGTCGGGGCGGGTTCTCGGCTCCGGTTCTGCGACACGGCGTCAGCCTACGGGGCGGTCCCGACACCGCCGAGTAGGTGCCCTCCCGGGCGATGAGCGGCATACTCGTGCGGGTCAACGTGCTTGTGACGTGCCTCACGGACTAAGATCGCAATGCCGCTGTTGGAAATGCCCGGACTGCGGTACTCGACGACTGGAGGATCCGTGGACACCGACGTGCTTCGGCAGGCACCCCTGTTCAGCGCACTCGACGACGAGGCCGCCACTGCCCTACTGGGTTCGATGGCCGAGACCCGGCTACGCCGCGGTGAGGTGCTCTTCCACGAGGGCGACTCGGGCGACAAGCTCTATGTTGTGCTCGACGGCAAGGTCAAGCTCGGCCGCTCCTCGGTGGACGGCCGCGAAAGCCTGCTGGCAGTGATGGGCCCGGGTCAGATGTTCGGTGAGTTGTCGCTCTTCGACCCCGGTCCGCGCTCGGCCACCGTCACGGCGGTCACCGATGCCATCTTCGCCTCGCTCTCCCACGACGACCTGCTCAAATGGCTCGACGGGCGCCCGATGGTGGCTCGCGGCCTGCTGTCGCAGTTGGCCGGTCGGCTGCGACGCTCGAACGACGTCGTCTCCGACCTCGTCTTCTCCGACGTACCCGGTCGGGTCGCCAAGCAGTTGATGGAGCTGGCCGACCGGTTCGGCCGGACCGCCGACGACGGCGTGCACGTGCACCACGACCTCACCCAGGAGGAGCTGGCCCAGCTGGTCGGCGCCTCGCGTGAGACCGTCAACAAGGCTCTGGCCGACTTCGCCTCCCGCGGCTGGGTCCGCTTGGAGCCCCGCTCGGTGGTCATCATGGACATGGAGCGGCTGAGCAAGCGCGCTCGCTGAGCGATCTCTTCTTCGATCGGGGCGAGACCTGCTGGTCTCGCCCCGATCGCAATTCGGCTCCAGAACATTCTCGCTACCGGTGCCCTCCTTTCGGCACGCCGCTGCGTGGGGAGAGATGTGGAGCCGAGTCAGGGGGTAGGGACGCTGTTGCCGAACAGCCGAGGGAACGGATCGAACGGGTTGACCGGCGATCGAGCCGGGTTCACTCAATACGTGACGATCCGTCAGCCGGCGTGGACGCGCACCGCCTACCTGCTCACCGGAGATCACCACCTGGCCGAGGACCTGACCGCTACGGCGCTGCTGGCCGCCGCCCGGCAGTGGTCGAAGATCCATACCGACCCCGATCCGTACCTGCGCCGCTGCCTGGTCAACGCACGAATCTCGGCCTGGCGCAAGCACAAGGGCCGCGAAGTGCCGCTCGGCGAGACCAAGCGGTCCAGCGGCAGTGACCATGCCGCCCATACCGAGTCCAAGGTGGCCCTGCGGGCCGCGCTGGCCACCCTGACCGGCAAGCAGCGGGCGGTGCTGGTGCTGCGCTACTACGAGGACCTCACCGAGGCACAGACCGCCGACGCACTCGGGGTCAGCGTCGGCACCGTCAAGTCCACCGCCCGCCAGGCGCTGGCCCGGCTGCGCGAGCGAGCACCCCATCTGGCCGACCTGATCGGGAGCACCTGATGACCGAGCCGACCCTGCGCGATGCCCTGGCCGACCTCGCCGACGACGCCCCCCGATCTACCGGCGTCGACCTCGCCGCTGGCCTGTGGGAGCGAGCCACCCGACAACGCACCCGCGACACCCGACAGCTCGTCGCCGCCGTCGTCACGCTGATCGCGATGGTGGGCACCTTCTCGCTGACCTGGCACAGCCTGTCCGCCCCCACGCCTGCCTCCAGCCAAGGGGCCGAACCCGGACTGCCACGGACGTTGTGGACCCCACCGCTCCACATCGACCAGATGTGGATCGGCGACTCCCGGGTTGAGACTGACCTGGCCATCGGGCCGGCCTCGATCGCCACCGCGACCTCGATGGGGGTACCGCTGGTGGTCTCAGCCACCGATGGGCGACAGCACCTGTTGCGGCTACCGGCACTCAGCCACGACATCGCCCGACAGAGCGCTCCACCGGCGCTCTCCCCCGATGGCACCCGACTCGCCTGGCTCCAGGTGCGCGGCGGGTCACAGACCGAGCAGGTCGATACGGCAGTGGGGGTGCTGGACCTCACTACCGGCGCGGTCCGCAGTTTCCCGGTCGAGGGCCGCCACGGCCGACCGCTTCGGGTCGAGCGGTTCTCCTACTCCCCGGACGGCGCCCGACTGGCCTGGCTCGGCGACGAGGCGAATTGGTGGACCCAGGGCGGGAACACCTTCTCGGGACCGTTCCGGCAAGTGGGCACGATCGACCTCACCGACGACACGATGGACTTCTGGACCGTGCGTACCGGTGGACGCGTGACCACCCTGGCCCAACGCGACACCGGAGACCCGGTTGTGGTCTCCGGGCGACGCCTGTGGGACTTCGCGATCGGCACCAAGGCGCGCCGCCTACTCGGGGTCGACTTCGATTCGTCGAGTGCCGTGGTCTCGCCCGACGGCGCCACCCTGGTCCTGGGAGTGAACACCCAGGAGACCGCCGGCAACGAGTCGGGTCTCGCCACCCTGGCTCTGGATCGGCCGGCAGCAAAGATCGATCTCCGGTCCGGGTGGGGCGGCCTGCCCAGTGGTGCCCGCTCGGCACCCCTGGGATTCACCCCGGCCGGTGAGGTGGTGATCAGCACCCAGCGGGGCGGCATCATGGGCGACCCCTCCCCGCTGCAGATCATGGTCGGGCCGCTGCGAGAGTCCCCCACGCGCGTCCTCACCACCTTCAGCGGCACGACTCTCGTACCGGTCTCGGTTGCCACGGAGCTGGCCGTCCATCCCAGTCGGGAGTTCGAGAAGCCGAACTGGCCGATGAGTGACGAGCAGAAGGCGTGGCTGGCCGTGCTGGGAGCCTTGTGCCTGACGGCAGTGGGCTGGCTGGGGCTGACCCTGCGCCAGCGACGTCGCCATCTCGGGTAATCACGTCCTCAGGAGGGCAGCATTCGTCCGGTGTCCACATATCGCTGATGCCAGCTCAGCGCCTCGCTGAGCAGGTGCGGGGTGTGCTGGGCGGTCGGGCGGGCCGCGCGGGCTCGGTCGAAGTAGTCGCGCAGCACCTCGCGGTAGTCGGGATGGGCACAGTTCTCGATCACCTTGATCGCGCGCTTGCGCGGTGACAGCCCGCGGAGGTCAGCCAGGCCCTGCTCGGTGACGATGACATGCACGTCGTGCTCGGTGTGGTCCACATGGCTGACCATCGGGACGATCGAGGAGATCGTGCCGCCCTTCGCGGTCGACGGGGAGACGAAGAAGTTCAGGTAGGCGTTCCGGGCGAAGTCACCGGATCCGCCGATCCCGTTCATGATCTGGGAGCCCATCACATGGGTCGAGTTCACGTTACCGTACAGGTCGGCCTCGAGCATCCCGTTCATCGCGATGATGCCCAAGCGGCGAACCAGCTCGGGATGGTTGGAGATCTCCTCGCTGCGCAGCAGCACCTTTCCGCGGTACAGTTCCAGGTTCTGCATCAGATCGGACACGCCGTCGGTGGACAGCCCGAAGGAGGTGGCCGAGGCAAACCGCAGGGTGCCCGAGTCGAGGAGCCTGATCATGCCGTCCTGGATCACCTCGGTGAAAGCGGTCAGACCGGTGAACTCGCTGGCGTCCAGTCCCTCCAGCACGGCATTGGCCACGTTCCCGACGCCCGATTGGATGGGCAACAGGTCGGCTGGCATCCGTCCGACCTCGACCTCGTGGCGAAGGAAGTCCACCAGGTGCCCGGCGATCGCCCGGGAGGTCTCGTCCGGGGAGCTGAACGCCGAGTTCCGGTCGGGCCGCTCGGTCTCGACGACTGCCACCACCTTCGCCGGATCCACCTTGAGATAGGGCTCACCGATCCGCTGATCCGCGCTGGTGAGCTGGATCGGCAGTCGGTGCGGGGGCAGCGCCGCTCCGTAGTAGATGTCGTGGAAGCCCTCCAGAGCCCGTGGCTGCCAGTGATTGACCTCGAGGATCACCCGTTCGGCCCGTTCCAACCAGGTCTTGTTGTTGCCCACCGAGCTGGACGGCACCAGGCGCCCGCCGGGCAGGATCGCCGCCACCTCCACCACCGCGATGTCAAGTGGCCCGTAGAACCCGAACCAGGTCTGCGGAGCGGAGTGGGACAGGTGCGTGTCCAGGTAGTCGACCTCCCCGGCATTGATCTCGGCACGCAGGGTCGGGTCGCCCTGATAGGGCAGCCGCCGGGAGATGCCGTGCACCTCGGCCAGGACCCCGTCGGTGTCGGGCGCGGTGGAGGCACCGGTCAACAGCTCCACCCGAAAGTCCTGACCGGCGGCGTGAGCGTCCCTGATCCGGGCGGCCAGGGCCGTGGGGATCGCCTTCGGGGAGCCGGCTCCGGTGAAGCCACTCATCCCGATCCGATCGCCCGGCCCGATGAACGCGGCCGCCTGCTCGGCGCTCATCACCAGTGGGCGGAGATCGGGGCAGTTGATCCGGTCGTTCACCCACCGATCATGTCACTGCAGATCCGCCCGCCACTAGATGGGGATACTGAGTCGTTCAGTCACGACTCTCAGTCGCGCTGGTGGCCGCGGCGACGTTAACAAAGAGCCCGCGACCGGCGATCCCTGATCAAGGCTTCAGCAGGTAGGCCAATTGGGCACGCACCGACATCTCGGCCGCTCCCCACAGGACCGGGTCCACATCGGAGTACACGCTCTCGACGACCTGGCGGGGCAGTTCCTCGGCGGTGTCGACCATTCCGGCGGCCCGGAGCGCGGTGAGCGCGGCATCCACCTGGGCCAACCGGTCCTGGCGGTGCGAGATGTAGAAATCGAGCACCGCCAGGGCATCGCCGATCACCGGGCCGTGACCGGGCCATACCGCGGTGGCCTCCTGTTGGGCGGCCAGACGGTGGAGCACGTCCAGGGAGTCCAGATAGGCGCCCAGCTGTCCGTCCGGGTGAGCCACCACCGTCGTTCCCCGGCCGAGCACCGTGTCCCCGGTCAGGATCGCGTTGTCGGCGGGCACCCAGAACGACAACGAGTCCGCGGTATGCCCGGGGGTGCCGATCACGTGCACCTCGAGGCCGTCGACGGCGACCACGTCGCCGTCTCCAAGCCCCTCGGATCCCAACCTGTACTGGGGATCGAGCGCTCGGACACCACACCCCATCCGCTCGGCGAACTCCCGGGCGGACTCCGAATGGTCGTGGTGGTGATGGGTGAGCAGCACCGCGGCGACGTTCTCGGCCACCTCGGCCACCGCGTCCAGGTGGCTCATGATCGAGGGGCCAGGGTCGATCACCACCGAGCGTCGGCTTCCCGGCTCGCGCAGCACCCAGGTGTTGGTGCCATCCAGTTCGAACATCCCAGGGTTGGGGGCCAGCACGCAGGTGGCCCTTTCCCCGAAGGTCCCGCCGGCCCATTCGCCCAGCGCCGGAACCTGGCCCATACCCCCGCCGCTCACAGGTACCTCCCCGCCACCAGCTCGGTGTACTGCGGAGGCACCGAGAGCACGAACCGGTCGTCCTCCTCCATGGCCTGCGGGGTGAACATCTGGACCGACCGCTGCTGAGCCATCACGTCGGCGACCGAGGCGTAGCGACTCACATCCAGACAGGTCATCCAGGTCGGCGGAAGCATCATCATCTCGCCCGCATCGGCCTGCTCGATAGCCGCACCGACCGGCAGCCATTCCACCGCCGAGGACTCCGAGGAGACGTCGCGGGTGAGCTGACCGAGGGGCATCTGTGCCGCGAAGAACCAGGTGCGATAACGCTTCGGCTCGAAGATCGGCGTCAGCCACGCCGCCCAGGGGGTGAGCAGGTCGCTGCGCAGCACCAGGCCGCGCCGGTTCAGGAAGTCCGTCATCGAGACCGCTCTGGTCTCCAGCGCCACCCGATCGGCCTCCCAGTCCTCGGTGGAGGTATCCGCGACCACCGAGTCCGGCTCTCCGATGGGTCCGGCCAGCAGCACGCCGGACTCCTCGAAGGTCTCTCGTACGGCGGCACAGACCAGAGCCCGTGCGGTGCCCTCATCGGTGCCGAGCCACTCGGCCCAGCGCGACACAGGTGGGCCGGCCCAGGCGATCGAGTCGTCGTCGTCACGCGGATCCACACCGCCACCGGGGAAGACCGCGAAGCCACCGGCAAAGGCCATCGTGGTCTGCCGTCGCATCAGATAGACCTCGGGTTCGGGGCCGGCCCCGTCACGCAACAGGACCACGGTCGCCGCATTGCGCGGCTCGGCCGGAACCGCCTGGCCCGATTCGAACGCTCGCGCCTGCTCGACCAGATGTGCCGGGAGTGTGTATCGCTTCACGACTCAGACCTCGACCAGGATCTCCACCTCGACCGGCGCATCCAACGGGAGCGAGGACACCCCGACCGCCGAGCGGGCGTGGACGCCCGCAGCACCGAAGACCTTGCCGAGCAGATCCGAGGCGCCGTTGGCCACGCCCGGCTGTCCGGTGAACTCTGGCGTCGAGGCCACGAAGCAGACCACCTTCACCACTCGCTTGATCGCGGACAGGTCACCGAGCTCGGCCTTGACCGCGGCGAGCGCGTTCAGCGCGCACTGCTGAGCACACTGAGCCGCCTCCTCGGCGGTGACCTCGGCACCGACCTTGCCGGTGAACATCGGTTCGCCTTCACGCATCGGCAGCTGGCCCGAGGTGAACACCTGATCACCCGAACGGACCGCCGGCACATAGGCGGCGACCGGAGCGGCCACCGGCGGCACCATGAGACCCAACTCGGCGAGATTCTCCTCCGGGGTACCCATCACGACTCCAGCGGCCGCTTGAAGAAGGCGACCAGTCCGCCCTGCGCGTTCTGCAGCAGACTGACCAGTTCCCAGCCATCAGTGCCGAAGTTGTTCAGCATCAACTGTTCGTTGTGCAGCGGAATAGGTGCCACCTGATACTCCCACTTGATCATGCACCGCACCCTACTCGGGCGCATCCGCGCGGCGCTCCCCGCGGCCACCAGGGCACCTCTAGGCTGAGGTCATGCCAGCGCCCCCTCGCCCTTCGGCACCCGGTGGCCGGTTCGCCGACCTGCATGTGGTGACCGGCAAGGGCGGAACCGGGAAGTCGACGGTCGCCGCCGCACTGGCTCTCGCACTGGCCGCCTCTGGCCGCAATGTGCTGCTCTGCGAGGTCGAGGGACGCCAGGGGATCTCCCAGCTGTTCGACGTAGAACCACTCCCCTATGCCGAAACCCGGATCGCCCGGGGACTGCCGGATACGACGGGGCGGGCGGGCCAGGTCTGGGCCCTGCATATCGATGCCGAAGCGGCTCTGCTGGAGTATCTGGCGATGTACTACCGGCTGGGCCGAGCCGGAAAGCTGATGGAGAAGTTCGGGGTGGTCGAGTTCGCCACCACCATCGCCCCCGGCGTGCGCGACGTACTGCTGACCGGCAAGGTGTATGAGGCGGCTCGGCGCCAGGGACGGCCCAAGGGAGCCAACATCTATGACGCCGTGGTGCTGGATGCCCCGCCGACAGGTCGGATCAGCCAGTTCCTGAACGTGAACTCCGAGTTGGCGGGCCTGGCCCGGGTGGGCCCGGTCAAGAACCAGGCCGACAAGGTGATGGATCTGCTGCACAGCGAGCGCACCCAGGTGCACCTGGTGACCTTGCTGGAGGAGATGCCCGTGACCGAGACCGAGGACGGGATCACCGAGCTACACCGCTCCGGACTTCCGGTCGGGGCGATACTCCTCAACCGGGTACGCGGTCGGGTCCTGGACGCGGATGCCGTCGACGAGATGCTCGCGGGCACGCTCGACGAGAACCGAGTGGGCCGGGCACTCTCCGCGATCGGGCTACCGGCCTCACTGGCGGCCGAACTGATCGCCGAGGGGCACGATCACGCCACCCGCCTCCACCTCGAACAGACCCAACGCGAGGTGGTGGCCCGGTTGGACGCGCCGGCTCACGAGCTGCCCCTGCTGCCCGACGGGGTCGACCTGTCCGGCCTTTACGACCTGGCCGGCGAGTTGGTCCGGGAGGGAGTGGCATGACGCCCCGCCGTGATCGGATCCGGGTCGGTCCGCTGACGGCCTCCCATGAGGCGATCCCGCGTCTCGACGTCGATGGCTTGCTCGATGACCGCACGACGCACATCATCGTGTGCTGCGGGTCGGGAGGTGTCGGCAAGACGACCACGTCAGCCGCCCTGGCACTACGCGCGGCGGAGCGTGGGCGACGCGTCGTGGTGTTGACCATCGATCCGGCTCGACGACTTGCCCAGTCCATGGGGATCGAGCAGTTGGACAACACCCCCAGACCCGTCGTCGGAGTCGCGGGTCCGGGGAGTCTGGACGCGATGATGCTGGACATGAAGCGCACCTTCGACGAGGTGGTGCTCAGTCAGGCCAGTCCCGAGAAGGCCCAGGCCATCCTCTCGAACCCGTTCTACGTGGCACTGTCCAGCTCATTCGCCGGCACCCAGGAGTATATGGCGATGGAGAAGCTGGGTCAGATCCATCGTCAGGCGATGCAGGACGAGAGCTTCGACCTGATCGTGGTCGATACCCCACCCTCCCGCTCCGCACTGGATTTCCTGGATGCCCCCGAACGACTCTCCAGCTTTCTGGACGGCCGTTTCATTCGCATGCTGCTGACCCCGACCCGAGGTCCGGCCCGGCTGATGGGTGCGGGGCTGGGGATGATCACCAGTGCCCTGAACAAGGTACTGGGCGCTCAGGTGCTGACGGATATGCAAACCTTCGTGGCGGCCTTCGACACGCTGTTCGGCGGCTTCCGATCACGCGCCACCGAGACGTTCCGACTGTTACAGGCCGACGGAACCGCCTTCTTGGTGGTAGCCGCGCCCGAGCCGGACGCACTGCGCGAGGCGGCCTACTTCACCGAGCGACTCAGCGAGGACGCGATGCCTCTGGCCGGGTTGGTGCTCAACCGCGCCACCCCGGCGGTCTCGGGCGACGTCACCATCGAGAGCGCCAGGGCCGCGGCGCAGCGGTTGCGTTCGCTGTCCGGGGAGGTGCCCGACGCGGGAGTGACCGCGGACCTGCTCGAATTGCACGCCGAACGCGGCGTGATGGTGGCACGAGAGGCCCGCCTGGCGGCCCGATTCGCGACCACCCATCCGGAGGTGGCGACCACCGTGGTCACCGCCCTGGCCGGCGACGTGCACGACCTCGACGGTCTGCGTGAGGTAGGCCGTCGACTGGCGCAGGCTCCTGAGCACGACTAAGGGCATCGGCGTCCGTCGACGCCTTCCCTGATCCAGGTCCCCGGCTCAGACCGAGACAGCGTGCTGCTCGCGCGCGGTCTCCAAGACGGCGCGCCACGAAGTGTTCGGACGACTACGGAGCAACGCCCGGCGTTCCCGCTCGGTCATCCCACCCCAGACACCCCATTCGATCTGGTTGTCCAGTGCCTCGGCCAGACACTCGGTACGTACCGAACACGACGTACAGACCTGCTTGGCCTTGTTCTGCTCAGCTCCACGGACGAATAGCTCGTCCGGCTTGCTCTCATGGCACGCAGCGCGTGCCGCCCAATCCTCAACCCACATCTCGAACTCCCCGTTCAGCCCCGGGTCGGGTCCGACACCCCCATGATGTCCGCGCCACCCGAAGCAGAACCTAGGTTAAGGAGCAACACCGGTGGTGCGGCAGGTCTGGTCGGGCCAAATGGACTAGTCAATAATGACTACGTCGAGGTAATGCTCGGGCCATGTCGGAGACCGCCGACTGCGGGCCGCTGAACACGTAGAGCACAAGATTTATCACGCCCTGGCCCGACGCCGAGGAAGAACCGCAGAATTCTCCTGACCGAACGGGTAGGACGCCTCCCGTACTCTTGCTCCCATGTCGAGTGCAACTGGGGAGCGTCCGCCCGGCCGCAATGTCGCGACCGCTCTGGGTGTCATGCTGGCGGTGGCCGCGGCCATGGGTCTGCTGGTGGCCGGACTGATCATTCCGTTCGCGGGTGTCACCGGACTCGCCGCCAAGGGGGCCGCTGACACCCTGAAGGATCTGCCGGCGAACTTCGACACCGGTGAACTCGCCCAGCGTTCGACCTTGCTCGACAAAGACGGCGAGGTGATCGCCACGTTGTACGACGAGAACCGAGTCAACGTCACACTCAGTCAGGTATCCAAGCCGATGCGGCAAGCGATCCTGGCCATCGAGGACGACCGGTTCTACCAACACGGCGCCTTGGATATGAAGGGCACATTGCGCGCCTTCATCACCAACCAGACCAACCAGGGCACCGTGCAGGGTGGCTCGTCGATCACCCAGCAGCTCGTGAAGCTGACCTTGCTCTCCCAGGCGGGAACGGACAAGAAGAAGGTGGCGGAGGCGACCGCTGACACCTACGCCCGCAAATTCAAGGAGTTGCGCTACGCGATCGCGCTCGAGCAGACCCACTCCAAGGACTGGATCCTGGAGCGGTACCTGAACTCGGCCTACTTCGGCGCCGGCGCGCACGGAGTACAGGCGGCGGCACGTCGCTACTTCGACAAGAACGCCAGCAAACTGAGCGTCCGCGAGGCCGCAACCATCGCGGGGTTGGTCAAGAACCCGGTGGGCTACGACCCGATCCGCAACCCGGAGCGGTCGATGCAGCGCCGGAACGTGGTGTTGGACCGGATGGCAGAGCTCGGGGTGATCACCGCCACCAAGGCCGACCGGCTCAAGAAGCAGAAGCTGAGGTTGAACCCGCGGACCTCACCCAACGGGTGTACCCAGTCCAAGGCCCCGTTCTTCTGCGACTACGTGCTCAACTACCTCGAGTCCGACCCGGCGCTGGGCAAGACCGTCGCCGACCGTCAGCGACTACTCAAGTCGGGCGGCCTGACCATTCACACCACGGTCGACCTGAAGATGAACAAGGCGGCCACAGATTCGGTCGAGGCGAGCGTGCACCCCACGGACAACGCCATCGGCGCGCTGGCCATGGTGGAGCCGGGCACCGGCGAGGTACGGGCGATCGCACAGTCTCGGCCGATGGGCTCCAAGGTCGGCCAGGGACAGACCTACCTCAACTACGTGGTCAACCAGAAGTACGGGGACTCGGCAGGCTTCTCGGCGGGTTCGACGTTCAAGGCGTTCACGCTGGCGGCCGCGATCGAGCTCGGCATCCCGCTGACCACCACGATCAATTCCCCGCCCCAGATGAACATCCCGGAGTCCAGCTACACCAACTGCAAGAACGAGCCCTACGGGTATGGCACCTGGGACGTCAGCAACTCCACCAGCAGCGGTCCGATGACGTTGTACACCGGCACCCAGTTATCGGTGAACACCTTCTTCGCCCAGCTCGAGATCAAGACCGGACTGTGCAAGCCGTTCCGTCTGGCCAAGTCCATGGGAGTCGATCTCGACCAGGCCACGGGTGACGCCAACGGGCTCGGCGCCGAACTGGTGCCCTCCTTCACGCTGGGTGCCGCGAATGCCTCACCGTTGGAGATGGCCGAGGCATACGCGACCTTCGCAGCCCGTGGCAAGCACTGCGACGCCCGTCCGGTGACCTCCGTCGAGGACGCCGACGGGAAGCGCGTCAAGAGCTACCCGGATGTGTGCTCACAAGTGATCCCCGAATCGGTGGCCGACGGTGTCAGCGCGATCCTGCGGGGAGTCCTGGAGCCGGGCGGCTTCGGCTATCAGCAGGGCATCAACCTGCCGATCGACGACGCCGGCAAGACCGGTACCGCGCAGAACCAGCAGGCCGTCTGGTTCGTCGGCTACACCCCCACGATGTCGGCGGCGGCGATGATCGCCGGCGCCAATAGCCAGGGGCAGCCGATCAGTCTGCGCGGCCAGACGATCGGTGGCGTCTATCGTCCCAGTGCCTCGGGGTCGGGATTCGCCGGACCGATCTGGGGCAACACCATGAAGGCGATCCTGCCTGAACTGGGCAACGAGAAGTTCGTCCCGTTCAGCCAGAGTGCTGTGAACGCCACCTTGGATCAGGTGCCGGACGTGCGCGGCATGTCGATCAGCGACGCCAAGGGCACGCTCGCCGACAAGGGCTTCAACGTAGTGGTGGGCGAGAACTGGAACACCAACTACCCCGCGGGAACGGTGGGCGGCATGGATCCGACACCGGGTGAGGCCCGAGGCCAGGGGTACACGGTGACGCTGTATCCCTCGACCGGCTATGTCCCACCGCCACCGTCGTCGTCGACCAACAAGGGAAACAAAGGCAAGGGCAAGGGACACGGCAAGGGACGGCAGGGCAGAGGACGCGGCTGATCCTCGACCCCGATCGGTTCAGCCGAGCTGCCTGCGTACCTCAGCCGCCACCACGCCGCCGTCCGCTCGGCCCTTGACCTGGGGTGTCACCACGCCCATGACCTTGCCCATGGCCTTCATGCCGTCCGCCTTGGCCCCGGTCGTCTCCACGGCGGCGCTGACCAAGGCAGCGATCTCGGCCTCGGTCAGCGGCTCCGGCAGATACTCGGCGATCACGGCTGCCTCGGCCTGTTCCTTGCGGGCCATCGCCTCCCGACCGCCTTCAGCGAAGGCGGTCGCGGCCTCACGGCGCTTCTTCGCCTCACTGGTCAGCACACTCAGCACCTCGTCATCGGAGAGGACCTTGGCGGACTTGCCGGCCACCTCTGCATTGGTGATGGAGGTCAGGATCATGCGGAGGGTCGAGGAACGCAACTCGTCTCGTGACTTGATCGCCGTGGTGAGATCTGCGCGCAACTGCTCCTTGAGGGTGCTCATGCCCCCCATTGTGGCAGCCTTACGGGGTGCCGTTCATCTCGCTTTTCCCCTCTCCACGCCAAATCGCCCGATCGACCGCGATCGCGGTCGGAGCCGGAGCCGCGGTGGCGGGGTATGCGACGTGGGAGGCACGCCAGTACACGCTGCGCCGGGTGAGCCTGCCCGTTCTTCCGCCAGGAGCACACCCGCTTCGGGTACTGCACCTCTCGGACATCCATCTGACGCCGGACCAACGCGCCAAGCAGGAGTGGCTGGCCGCCTTGGCCGGACTCGAACCTGATCTGGTGATCAACACCGGGGACAATCTGGCGCATCGAGCCTCGGTGCCGATCCTGCTGGAGCGGCTCGGCCCGCTACTGGATCGTCCCGGAGTCTTCGTGCTGGGCTCCAACGACTACTTCGAGCCGGGCCTACGCAACCCATTCGGATACCTGCTTCCCGATCGGGGAAAGCGGAACACCGATGCCCAGCAGTTGCCCTGGCAGGACCTGGTGGACGGATTCACCGGTGCCGGCTGGCTCGACTTGAGCAATCGACGCGACCACCTCGATATCGCCGGCGTGCGACTCGCATTCGCCGGCGTGGACGACCCGCATCTGTCCTACGACGACCTGGCCGCGGTGTCCGGTCCGGCGGACCCCTTGTCCGACGTGCGGTTGGCGGTGGCCCATGCCCCCTACCTGCGGGTGCTCGACGCCTTCGCCCAGGACGGCTACGACGCGATCGTCGCCGGGCATACCCATGGCGGCCAGATCTGTCTGCCTGGCCGTGGAGCGCTGGCCACCAACTGTGACCTCGAGCCGGCACGTGCCAAGGGTCTGCACCGGCATCCGGCCGACTCCTCACCCGGTGATCCCGGCTCCGCCTGGCTGCATGTATCGGCCGGCCTCGGCACCAATCCGTTCATCCGGATGAGACTGGCCTGCCGACCGGAGGCCACCCTGATGGACCTGGTCCCCCGAGGCTGACACCCCGATTCGTTCCACCCCACCGGCTCGGGTACAGTTCCACTTGCTTCACGCAGTGCGTGCAGCGGCGGGCTGTGGCGCAGTTTGGTAGCGCGCCTCGTT
>CAYNFY010000001.1:0-799 GCA_964396585.1 uncultured Nocardioides sp. | reverse complement strand
CTGCTGCCGGTGGCCTGATCGTCCCTCCCGATTCCCGGTCGGACCGTCCGCTCCGCTATGCTCCGATGCTTGTGAGGCGACCCGTTCGCGGGTCGTGCGAGCGGCGGGCTGTGGCGCAGCTTGGTAGCGCGCCTCGTTCGGGACGAGGAGGCCGCAGGTTCAAATCCTGTCAGCCCGACCATGTGTGATGTCTCGGGACATCGGCAGAGACGGACCTACGTTTTCGTAGGTCCGTTTTTGCTTTTCTGAGGTGTGGGTGGGACTGCTGCACGGATAGGTGGCAAGCGGTCTTCCTAACTAACGCCTTGGCTGAGGTCTGAAGTGATGAGGCCTGCCGAATCGCCGCGCGGCACGATTGAAGTTGTGCGGCACCTCGCGTACGAAGATCCTGATGCTGTCGAAGGGGAAAGCCCGGGCACAGCGGTGACGGTCCCTTCCTCGTAGTTGAGTTACTGGCGATTCTCTGTTCCACCGGCAACGCGACGGCGGACTCCGCTTCCCTGTCTTGACCAAGTTCAGCTGTTCCAATGGGTTCGACCTCGTCGCGGTTGCCAGTGGTCGGAATCGACCGGACGGCGTTGGCATGTGGGATGAGTCAACACGAGCGTGTCGTCGCGATCCGGCGGTAGAGGTGTGAGCGCGAAGGATTCCGGCACTCTTCGGATCATATTTTGTCACTCGTGTGACAAAATCAGCGCTTCTGTTCGCTCGCGAGTCACTTTGGCGGCATCCGACCCATGGTCTCCTGTGTTCGGACAATCGGCTTAGTGCCTGAGTTGTGCAGGTCAGGTGAGGCTGT